>CANSAF010000054.1 GCA_947644645.1 uncultured Sporosarcina sp.
ACAAGTTCTTTAATTTTTGAGTTGTCAATACGCTCAATTGCTGGACCTGATAAAACAGGGTGTGTACAGCAAGCATAAACTTCTTTTGCACCACTTTCGATTAGTGCATTTGCAGCGATTGTAATTGTACCAGCCGTATCAATAATATCATCAATTAAAATAGCAGTTCTGCCTTCAACTTCACCAACGATGCTCATAACTTCAGCTACGTTTGGACGTGGACGACGTTTATCGATAATTGCGATTGGTGCTTTCATACGATCCGCCATTTTACGCGCGCGTGTTACGCCGCCATGGTCAGGCGAAACAATGACTAACTCATCGCTTGAGAACCCTTTTCCTTTAAAGTATTCCGTTAAAAGTGGCTCGGCAACTAAGTGATCAATCGGAATATCGAAGAATCCTTGAATTTGTGGTGCGTGAAGATCTAATGCAATCACACGTGTTGCGCCAGCTGTTTCTAGTAAATTTGCAACTAGTTTTGCTGTAATTGGTTCACGTGAACGTGCTTTACGGTCTTGGCGTGCATAGCCATAATATGGGTTCACAATATTTACTGAACGAGCAGATGCACGATTTAATGCGTCAATCATAATGAGTAATTCCATTAAGTTTTCGTTTACTGGATTTGACGTTGACTGAATCACATACACGTCACAGCCACGAATACTTTCTTCAATGTTAATTTGTACTTCACCATCACTGAAACGCGTTACTGAGCATTTACCAAGTGGAATACCGATTTCTTCCGCTACTTCCTTTGCAAGTGGTTCATTAGAATTCAAAGAGAAAATCTTCAATTTATTATCCGGATATTGACTAGTCATCATGGTCCCCCTGTTTTTTAGTTGAGTTTTAATTTTGAAACGTAACCTTCTTTGTTTTCTTGACGCGCTCGGCTAATTGCTAACGCATCTGCTGGAACGTCTTTTGTGACAGTTGAGCCAGCTGCTACATATGCACCTTTACCTACTGTAACAGGTGCAACTAAATTTGAATTACAACCGATGAATGCTTCATCTTCTATTGTTGTCACATGCTTTTTCTTACCATCATAATTGACAACAATTGTACCGCATCCAAAGTTTACTTTTGAACCGACAAGCGCATCGCCAATATAACTTAAATGGGCCGCTTTACTACCATCTTTAAATGTAGACTTCTTCACTTCGACAAAGTTTCCAACTCGAACTTCATTGCCGAGATCAGATTCTGGACGAATATGCGCGAAAGGTCCTACAGATGTGTTTTCACCGATTTTACTTTCAAGCACAACTGATGAATGGATTTTTGTTCCATTCCCAATGATACTTTCAGTAATTTGGCTATTCGGTCCGATTTCACAACCTGCACCAATTATTGTTTTTCCTTCAATCATCACACCCGGTTGTAAAATTGTATCGCGTCCAATTTCAGCATCCGCACTAATATATGTGTTTTCAGGATTAATAATTGTCACACCATTTCTCATATGCATCTCCGCAATACGCAGTCGCATGACTTGTTCAGCTTGGGATAAAACCACTCGGTCATTAATCCCTAATGTTTCACTGAAATCTTCAGTTGCATAAGCTGAAACAAGTGCACCTTCTTCACGTAAAATACCGAGAACATCTGGTAAGTAATACTCACCTTGAGCATTATCATTACGCACTTTTTTAAGTGCTTTAAATAATGCTTTATTATCAAAACAATAAGTACCTGTATTAATTTCTTTTACTGCTTGCTCTTCTGTCGTTGCGTCCTTATGCTCGACATTTCGAAGAACTTCACCTGCTGCACCGCGAATAATTCGACCATACCCAGTTGGATCGTCTGCAAATGCCGTTAAGATTGTTGCTTTTGCGCCAACTTGTTCATGATGTTCGATTAATTCTTTCATCGTTGTAGAACGAATCAGCGGCGTATCTCCGCAGACAACAATCGTTGTACCTTCTAAATCACCAAGCAAATGTTCAGCTTGTTGTACCGCATGCGCTGTGCCAAGTTGCTCCGTTTGTAGTGCATACTCACTCGCACTTCCTAACGTCTCTTCTACTTTTTCAGCTCCATGCCCTACGATCGTTACAATGCGATTTGCACCGAGTTGTTGAATATTATCAATCACATGTCCGACCATCGGCTTTCCACAAACTGGGTGAAGGACTTTATATAAATCTGACTTCATACGAGTTCCTTGACCCGCCGCTAAAACGATAGCGTATCTATTCGTCATTTTCTTTCCTCCATCAATATGGGACAAAGATTAATCCCTAACTAATCTTTTCTCTATAGACTATAGCGGAAAACACACAGTTTTTCAACTGTATACTACTTGACAATTTCATTACATTCTTCTATCATAGATTGCTTTTGCAAACCTTTATTTTTTTAAAAAATCTGTCATATTCACAAAAGACCTAGCCACCTATTTTTAACGTGTTTCATATCGCTTAAACTTCATGAATCACCATCAATGAAACCTCATAAAATTTCCATTAAAGTAAGAAGCATTTTATATGCACGAAAACAATATTTTTTTGCTTATTGAATTACGTTCCTCCACGGAATGCAAAAATAGCAAAGTAGACAAATTAAACGCATGCACAAAAAGGAGGCGTTCAATAGCAAAACTATTGGACAGCCCCCTGCATTTAGATGATCATGCTTCCCCCAATCGCATGAATCTGATTAAACTTCTACTTCTTCGAGTACTTTCTCTTCCTGTTCTTCAACATAATAAGCATCTAATACTGCTGCTTGCACCTTATTTCGTGCATCTGAATTTATCGGATGTGCGATATCCCGAAACTCTCCTGCAGGTGTCCTTTTACTTGGCATCGCAACAAACAAGCCATCATTTCCTTCAATTACACGAATATCATGAATGACAAACTCATCATCTAACGTAATCGATGCAATCGCTTTCATTCTACCGTTCGTTTCAACTCTTTTTAACTTTACTTTCGTAACATCCATCCTCATTCTCTCCCTTTTAATCTCTATATAAATATACTTATTCTCCACTATATCGAACTTGAACAATTTTTAAAAGTCAGAAAACCATCCAACATGAATGTTTCTTATAAAAACAGTTCACAATAATATGACGTTAGCACAAAAATTCGGTTAATTCAATTGTTTATTACAAATCGTAAAATCATTTATTTGATTCCTAGTAAAAACAAATGATTCCAATGCATGCAAAATAAAAATGCCTAGAACTCTCCTTTAACTAGGCGTTCTAGACACACTCTTTGATCTTTTATTCTTGATTTACGATAGCAATTACTTCAATTTCAACTTTCACGTCTTTTGGTAGTCTAGCTACTTCAACACATGAACGTGCCGGTGTATGATCACCAAAATGTTTTGCATAGATTTCATTAATCGCACCGAAATCATTCATATCTTTAATGAAAACAGTTGCTTTTACAACTTGGTTTAAAGATGAATTTGCTTCTTCTAACACTGCTTTTAGATTTTTAAATACTTGTTCAGTTTGCTCTTCAACAGAACCTTCAATTAGCCCACCATCTGCCGTTAACGAGATTTGCCCCGATGTATACACAAGTCCATTCGCGATCATTGCCTGTGCATATGGTCCAATTGCTGCTGGTGCTTTGTTTGTTGCTACTTTTTTCATGATGATTGTCCACCCTTCTCAAAATAATTCCCTTCGTTCAATTCAATTGTACGACTTTTCTCATTCACTTTGCAAAGTTTTGCGAGGGATAAATAATCATCAACAAGTACTTCATCATGATGTTCTGTTTCTACCAATACAGCAATTCCAGCGAGTTCACAATCAAACTCTTCTAATAAACTTTTCATGCCACGCATCGTACCGCCAGCCTTCATAAAGTCGTCTGTTAACAATACTCTTTGGCCACTTTGCATAATTCTTTTTGATAAAACCATCTTTTGAATTCTTTTCGAAGAACCAGAGACGTAGTTAATATTCACCGTTGAACCTTCTGTTACCTTACTGTCACGTCGAACAATGACAACTGGTACATTCAAATAACGGGCGATGGACTGCGCGATTTGAATTCCTTTCGTTTCCACCGTCATGACGACATCGATATTTTGATCGGCAAATTTAGATGCGAAAACCTTTCCGATTTTATCCATCAGACGGGTATTCCCGAGTAAATCGGCCATAAATAAATAGCCACCCGGTAATAGGCGATCTTTTTCTCCTAATTTTTCAATGAGCTCCGTTACCACTGCTTTTATATTCTCATCCGACATTTTGGGGAAATATTTTATTCCACCAGCCGCCCCAGTAACAGTCACCAATTGACCTGCGCCCTTTTCTTCAAAAGTTTCTTTCACAATCGCGATATCTTCACTAATAGAAGACTTTGCAGCTTGATATCTTTCCGAAAAGAATGTCAATGGAATCAGCTCATGCGGATGCTCAATTAAATGAAGTGTAATATCTACTAATCGTTCACTTCTTTTCCATTTCATATGATCACCTCCGAAATACGAATATTTACTCGTATTTTAACACAATCGTACGCATTTGAACAACGCGCATCATTCGCCCATCATTCGAATTGCATAAACTTCGGGACAAAATCCTTTTAGTCCGTTATAAACACGTCGAACTCTCGCTTCATTTTCAACAAACCCAAAAACTGTCGGTCCACTTCCACTCATTAATACAGCGTCTGCACCAAATTTTTTCATTTGTTCTTTTAACATCGCTACCTCTGGATAAAGAGACATCGTCACAGGTTCTAAGACGTTCCCGAGCATATGACACATTTGTTTATAATCCTTATTTTCAAGTGCTTCTAGCATTGCTTTCGTATTTGGATGTGGGGATTCATCAATTTTCAAATTGCCATAAATACTTGCCGTAGACACCGAAATAGCAGGTTTCGCCAAGACGACCCAACAATTCGGCGGGGAAGCTATTTTTTCAATGATTTCGCCTCGTCCTGTTGCTAATGCTGTGCCACCATGCACACAAAACGGAATGTCCGAACCAATTTCCGAACCGATTTCCGCTAATTCTTCCATTGTAAGTCCTAATTGCCATAAACGATTTAAACCGCGTAAAGTAGCCGCTGCATCTGAGCTACCGCCTGCCAATCCCGCCGCCACCGGAATACTCTTTTCAATCGTAATATCGACACCTTCTGTTACAGTAAATTTCTTCATTAAAAGTTCTGCAGCTTGAAATGCTAAATTTCTATGATCATTTGGAATAAAATGATCTGACGTTTTAATCACAATCTGTCCATCAGTCCTTGCGCGCAACCAAATACGATCCGCCAAATCAACTGTTGTCATCACCATTTCAACTTCATGGAATGCATCCGGACGTTTATACAAAACGTCTAACGTCAAATTTATTTTCGCTGGCGCTTTTTCATACAACATTGGACCATCTCCAATTCACCGTTTCTTTGTCATTTATTTTAGCACATAGAGATGGTTACAGTCACTAGTACGTAAAAAAGCACTCAAAAAAGTTGATGTGCAACTTTTTTGAGTGGCTTCCCTGTCAGCTACCACTGGATAAGCGGTATTTTATGGTGTCTGATTTTCATCTCCAAGACGTTCATTCGCCATTTCAATCGCACGTTTTACCATATTACCTGCATCACGTGCCTTGATACCTCCCCAACCTTCTCGCTCAACAACATCGTAAAAGCCAAGCTCTTTAGCAATCTCTTCCTTCAATTGCTCGGACATAATACTCCGTCTTCTCGCCATTCGGTTTTCCTCCTCTTATAGCTGACAAAGACAGTATGTGCAAAAACAATAAAAAAACACCTGCTAAAGAAAAAGTCTTCTTTAACAAGTGCTTGAAACTAAAAAATAAAATCTTAAAAATAAATGCTAATCTTACTTCACAATAAAATCTGTTTGACCAGCACCGTCAATGATCGATATTTCAACGGCATCCGTTAAAATATCTGCATAGCTATAAGAGACTCTTTCAAACGAGTTCTCTTCCTGATCGAGTTCAACGACGAATACTGCACGATAGGTTTCACTTAAAACGCCTGTTCTTTCAATCGTTCTTCTTCGGCCACCGTTCACTGTTAACTGCAAACGTTTCCCTAAATGAGAATCCAATAACTTCTTAATATCCGCTAATGTTTTTGGCAATTCGCTAACACCTCACTATGAACAATTATACAACATAGTTTAATTAATGTCAACCGAACAGATTATTTTAACAAGCAAAACATGTACTTGTCAATCATTTTATTTAAAAAAATAATGTTTTTTATTTAAATGTTCTTTTTTCGACAACGATTAATTCTGAATCTTTAATCACTAAACACCTTTAGTTTGCGTCTCTTTTCCTAAAACTATTCCGCCTTTTGAAAATGACAAAACGGGGGCGTTTAATTTGTTTATTTATCCTGCTCGTTGTATTTTCCTTACCCGCGCACAACCCAACAAGCAAAACAGGCACCATTTCCACGTATATAAAAATAAGAGACTGTTCCAAAAGTGTACTTTCGACTTTTGGAACAGCCTCTTCTAATCGCTTCCCTGTACAATCAGCCATCTAATCATTTCTTAAAGTGATCATATAAAGCATTGGAAAGCTGCGCAAACTCTTCTATCGTTAATGTTTCCCCTCTACGACCAGGATCGATATTAGCTTCTTCAAGTCCAGCCAATAATAAATCTTTTTTCGCTTTCCCGTCTGGTAGAGAAGTTTGTAAATTATTTAAAATTGTTTTTCTACGCTGAACGAAAGAACCTTTTGACACTTGGAATAAAAAGTCTTCATCTTTGACTTCGGCAGGTAATTGTTCTTTTCTCGTTAATTTTAAAACAGCCGATTCAACATTTGGTTGTGGTACAAATACCGTTTTCGGTACAATCATTGCGACAGATGCATCCATATAATACTGAATGGCAATCGACAATGAACCGTAAGCTTTCGTACTTGGTGTTGCTGTAATTCGGTCTGCAACTTCTTTTTGCATCATAATAATCATGCCTGTAATCGGAATTCTTTCCAGTAAAAACTTCATAATAATCGGTGTTGTGACGTAATAAGGTAAATTTGCAACGACAACGATTTCATCATATTCCGCAAATTCCTTCTCAATCATCGCTTGTAAATCAGCTTCTAAAACGTCTTGGTGGATTACAGTCACATTCTCATACGGAGATAATGTGTCTTCAAGCACAGGTAGCAAGCGACCATCAATTTCATAGGCCACAACTTTTCCTGCTTGACGTGCGATATATTCCGTTAAAGCACCAATTCCAGGTCCAATTTCAATAACACCGACTTTTTTAGAGAGGTTTGCATGCCCGACAATATTACTTAACACATTTGGGTCAATTAAAAAGTTCTGCCCTAAACTTTTCTTAAATGAAAATCCGTGCTTCTCTAAAATGGCTTTCGTTCTAATCGGTGTAGCGATGTCTTTATTCATGTTGATCGTCCTCTCCGTCAATCTCTTCAATTGCTTTATTCAACTGTTCGGGCGTTATTCTAAACATTTCAAGACGTTTCTTTAGCCCTTTACCATTTACTTGGCCAATTTGAAGAAGTTCACTTAAACGCTCACGTCTTCTTCTAGATTCAGGATGCCCAACAAGTTTTGCATCCATTAAATCAACTAATGGGATTTCAACAATCGCTTGTTCTTCTATTGTATAAACCGCTGCAATTGCTTGTCTAATATCTTCATCTGTCGCATGTTCAATGCCAAGCCCTTTACCGTTTTTAGCAATGGTTTTCTTTTTCTCTAAAAATGCATGTTTAACGGTCGGGATACGTTCTTCGATAATCGCACGAATACGTCTGCCAGGATAATCTGGATCCGTAAAGACGATCACACCTCTCGTCTGTTGTGCATGCTCGATTTGCTGTAAAATTGCTCCATCTATTGCGGAACCATTCGATTCAATTGTATCGGCGCCTGTCGCACGTTTTATCGCGATTGTATCTGATTTCCCTTCCACTACAATTACTTCTTTTATATTCAAAAGTTGCGCCTCTTTCCATTTCATACTTTATATCATTCTAACCCTTTGACTACAACGAGTAAAAGGATTTACTTTTAATTTTTTGTTACATGACAAGCATACAAAGAAATCTATTCGAAGATCAGACTTAGCCGGACATCCTCTCACAAACAGACAATCGGAATACAATTTGCTTGAAAACAAAAAAGTGAGGCGCCTAAAAAGTCTAATTTAGACTTTTTAGACAGCCTCGACAACTCTCTAATTCATAACCTTTATTTTAACTTGACGTCTACCAAATTGATAAGCTTCAGCTTTTGTAGCCATGTGTAGGTCAATTTTATTCCCTTTAATCGCTCCGCCTGTATCGCCTGCAATTGCATAGCCGTAACCTTCAACCCATACTTTCGAGCCAAGTGGAATCACTCGTGGATCTACCGCAATCACTTTTAAGTTCGGATTCGCTTTTAAATTAATCCCAGTTGCAGTAATTCCTGTACATCCATTACAACCCGCTGTATATGCCGTTGCTGTTACGTAAAATTCTTTGCCGCCAGTCGGTGCAGAATCATCTCTTGAAACAGTCGTATTTGAAACATTACCTGCATCAGCAACGACTACTTTCGTTCCAACAGAAACAATTTGTTTCTTCGGCTCTTTAATCGTTTTTTCTGCGATTAACGTTCGAGATACTTCTTTTCCATTCTCTTTAACAATTTCATAGTCTCGAGAAACAATTCCTTTTTCACCTTGTTGAACAATCTTTTCGCGTCCTTTTAGAAGCGATTTATCACTTTTTGTTTCAATCGTGAATTTCTCTTCTTCCTCGACTGTTGTTGTTTCTTTGTCTACACGCACAATTTCTACAACCGATCCCGGTGTAATTTGACTGTCCAAATTACCTTCTACTCTATCTAATTCATCCAATTCGATGTTTGCCTTTTCTAGGAAATCACCAATTGTCGTTAATGTCGACCAATGTTTAAACTCTTCGCCACCGTCCACTAACATAAATTCATATGCTTTATCGACAGTAATTTGATTCTGCTCATCAAGCTTTGCAGTTAAAGCTGGGCTTACTTCATCGTACTCTGTTACTTCTACTCCTGCTTCTTCCAAAACTTCTGCTACAGTTCTTTTTGTCGTCCAAAGAGTTTGCTCTTCTTCATCAACTGTAATTGCTATTTCTTTTGACTGTTCCCATCGAATTTCTAAACCATTTTTAATCGATGTATCCATTGAGGGTGTTACAATATCATACTCCGAAACTTCTATTTCGTTTTCTGCTAAAAGTTTCGACACTGTACTTGCATGTGTTCTAATTTCTTCTTGCTCACCGTTCACACTAAGCATAACGGTTTTTTTATTCCCTTCGTAAATTACGAGGGTCATCACTGTAACAAATAATGCTACAAATGTTATTGTAAATACTACTTGCTTACTCCTCAATGACTTAAGAAACAGGTTTTTCATGGTATCACTTTGCATGAAAATATTCCTCCTTTATCACTCGTGTGATTATATAGGGTACTTTTTTACCTGTCAACCTAATTGTCCTTTATTTTAACTAGTTAAAGGATTTACGCGTATGAAGAGTCTGTGTTTATAAATAGCTTTTTATTCATCTATTCGAAATAGTTTCAGAGCGTTTTCAGTTGTAACCTCTGCAACTTTTTCGATTGGAAGTTCTTTAATATTCGCGATTTCTTCAGCCACTAACGTAACATAAAACGGCTCATTCCGCTTTCCTCTATGTGGATGCGGTGTTAAGTAAGGCGCGTCTGTTTCAATAAGTAGCTTTTCTAATGGAATTTCCGCCGCTACTTTTTTCGGTGCTTTTGCATTTTTAAATGTGACAGGTCCTCCGAGTGAAATTAAAAAGTTCATCCCAATACATTGTTCTGCAACTTCTACACTTCCACCGAAGCAGTGCATAATGCCACCAACTGTTTTCGCGTCTTCTTCTTCCAAAATACGCACGACATCTGCTGTCGCTTCTCGATTATGAATGATGATCGGTAAATCCACTTTCTTTGCTAACCGGATTTGTTTTCGGAAAATTTCTTGTTGCACGTCTTTCGGTGACTTGTCCCAATAATAATCAAGACCCGTCTCACCAATTCCTACGACTTTCGGATGTGCTGCCAATGATTCAATCCATGCCAAATCTTCCTCAGTACAATCAATTGCATCAACTGGATGCCAACCGACAACTGCATAAATGAATGGATATTGTTCAGCTAAGGCAATCGCCTTTTCAATCGTTTTTTGGTCGAATCCAACAACAACCATTTTGGATACGCCAGCCGCTTGTGCGCGTTCAATTACTTCCACGACATCTTCTTCATATTGATCTGCGTTTAAATGTACATGTGTATCTATAAACATATTTTCTCTCCTCACACTTGTTTAATTGTAAATGAGTATTATATTTCTTTTGTCACAGTAATATTACAATACCATTACAAATTTACTTCTTCTTAAAAATGCCAAAAGACATATTTCTACTCTATTCTGCATAAAAATTCTTCTTTAAATACGAGCTGTAAAATGTAAAAAGATGACGCATGATTAACCACACGTCACCTTTTTGTATTAAAAAAATGCGTTTTATTTTACTGTAGCACCATTTTCCAATGCTGGATCTACTGTTGCAAGCTTTAAAACACCGTTTGATGAGCCTGCTAAAATCATGCCTTGTGACAACTCTCCGCGTAATTTCACAGGTTTTAAGTTTGCGACAACAATTACTTTTTCACCAATTAACGCTTCTGGTTCATAATGCTCTGCAATTCCTGAAACAACTTGTCGCTGTTCGAAACCTAAATCGAGCTGTAATTTTAGTAATTTATCTGTTTTCGGGATTTTTTCACAAGCTGTCACCGTCGCCACGCGTAAATCAACATTCATAAAGTCTTCAAATGTAATTTCATCTGCAATTGGTTCTGCCTGTTCCGCTTTTGGCTTTTCGACTTCTTTCGGTGCAGTAATCGCCATTTGTTCACGAATATAAGCCACTTCAGGCTCAACATCTAAACGTGGGAAGATTGGAACACCTTTTTTCACCACTGTTGTGCCAACTGGAACTGCATTGAAATCACCTAATGTTTCCCATTCTAAAGCTTCTGCTGATAAGCCAAGTTGTTCAATCATTTTCTTTGGCGACTCAGTCATGAATGGTTGTAACATAACTGCAATATGACGCAGTGAAGCAACCAGATTCGACATAACTGCCCCTAATTTTGCACGTTCATTTTCATCTTTCGCAAGTACCCAAGGTGTTGTTTCATCTACATATTTATTCGTTCTTGAAACAAGTGCCCATAATTCACTTAATGTCGTGCTAAACTGCATTTTTTCAATCGATGCTTCATAGCTTTCAACCGTGTTAACAATGAAATCTTTTAAAGCGCCGTCAAATTCAGTCGGTTCCAATTCTTCTGTTGGAATAACGCCATCGAAATATTGGTTAATCATCGAAACTGTACGATTTAATAAGTTCCCGAGGTCATTCGCTAAATCATAATTCGTTCTTTCAATAAATGTCTCCGGAGAAAATACGCCGTCTTGCCCGAATGGCAATTCTCTTAATAAGAAATAACGTGTTGCATCTAGACCATATCGATCAACAAGCATTTCTGGATAAACAACATTTCCTTTAGACTTAGACATTTTACCGTCTTTCATCATAATAAAGCCATGTGCAAAGACTTTCTTCGGTAATGGTAAATCGAGTGCCATTAAGAAAATCGGCCAATAAATCGTATGGAAACGAACGATATCTTTTCCAACAACATGTACATCCGCCGGCCAATATTTATTAAATAATGTTTCATCATCTGAACCGTAACCAAGTGCAGTAATATAGTTTGTTAAAGCATCTACCCAAACGTAAATCACATGTTCGGCATCTCCCGGCACTTTGATGCCCCAGTCAAACGACATACGTGAAACAGATAAATCTTCAAGTCCTGGTTTAATAAAGTTATTAATCATTTCATTTTTACGTGAAGCTGGTTCAATGAAAGTTGGATTGTCTTCATAATATTGCAATAAACGATCCGCGTATTTCTTCATATTAAAGAAATAAGACTCTTCTTTTACGCGTTGCACAGCACGATTACAGTCTGGGCAATTCCCATCTACCAGTTGAGACTCACTGAAATACGACTCACAAGGTGTACAATGCCACCCCTCGTATTCCCCTTTATAAATATCGCCATTATCGAGGAATTTTTTGAAAATCTTTTTCACAAGCTCTGTATGGCGATCTTCTGTCGTGCGAATAAAATCATCATAAGAGATGTCCATCTTCTGCCAAAGATCCGTTGCAATTTTAGCAATGCCATCAACGTATTTTTGTGGTTGTTGACCTGCCGCTTCCGCTACTTCTTGAATCTTTTGACCGTGTTCATCCATTCCCGTTAAAAAACGAACGTCATAACCGCGCAAACGTTTATAACGCGCAATCGCATCCGAAGCTACTGTCGTATAAGCAGTTCCGATATGGAATTTCCCGCTTGGATAATAAATCGGTGTAGTAATGTAAAATGTCTTGTTATGTTCAGGCACAAAAATTCCTCCAGTATAATTGTATGTTCCCTTTATTCTACCGAAATTCTGAAAACGAAACAACGATATTCCCCCGTCATCCCCGCGATAAATACTTTTTATGCGAAAATACTATTTTAGCAATATCATTTCGCTGAAAAACCTAACTAATTACAACATTCTCTTATTGACGATAATTGGAAATATTGTTATGATTAGTGACATACAAACGTCAGAATTTTATAAATGATGACAATTGACTGTTGGGAAAGGGGGCATTTCAGTGAAATCGACTGGAATTGTAAGAAAAGTAGATGAACTTGGACGGGTAGTGATTCCAATTGAGCTGCGTCGTACACTTGGTATCGAGCAAAAAGATTCTCTAGAAATTTATGTTGATGAAGATAAAATCATTTTAAAAAAATATATGCCAAATATGACTTGTTCAATTACAGGAAAAGTCTCAGATGATAATTTAAGTTTATTAGATGGAAACTTAGTATTAAGTCCTGAAGGCGCTAAACAACTAATCGAAGAAATTCAAAAGAATTTATAAAGGAAGCTACTGCAAAGCCAAGTTCGGGCTTTGCAGTGCTTCCTGTTTTTGTTTTCGTTCACTTGATGGGATTGTAAGTTCGTAGCAGCTCAATCATTCACTGACATGATACGCTTGATAAACATCTCTTTTACTCATTTTTCTTGCTTCTGCTACCTCACGGATTGCTTCTTTGGAACGTATTTCCTTTTGCGTGATGATTGCCTCAACATGCTCTTGAACTGAAAGGGATTGCCACCATAATGACACTTCTTCAGTCACACCGTCCCCCCCTTCAATCAGCACACAAAACTCACCGCGAATCGTCTCTGCATTTGCCCAAGTAACGGCTTCCTCCAATGTTCCACGTAAAAACTCTTCAAATTTCTTTGTCACTTCACGTGCTAAAACAATTTTTCTTGATGGTTCTATTTGCTCCGCCAATGCTTTTAAAGTTTCTTTTAAACGATGTGGAGCTTCATATAAAATAATCGTTTCTTCTTTATTTTTTAAGCGTTCAATTTGTAGCTTCCGTTCTTTTTTATGACGCGACAAAAATCCGTGAAACGCGAAAGGTTGCGTCGTTAAACCTGATGCAACAAGTGCCGTAATTGCTGCATTCGCACCCGGTACGGGAACGACGTCATATCCTTGTTCAATCGCTTTTGCAGCTATATCTGCACCGGGATCTGAAATACATGGCATCCCAGCGTCGCTTACAAGCGCAATCGATTTCCCTTCAGCGAGTAATTCCAGAATTTTTTCCCCACCAATGATTAAATTATGTTCATGATAACTCATTAAAGGTGTTTTGATCTCATAATGATTGCATAATTTAATGGTATTTCTCGTATCTTCCGCTGCAATAGCATCTACTTCTTGTAATATACGAATTGCTCGATAAGTGATATCCTCTAAATTGCCAATAGGTGTACCAACTAGAAATAATTTTCCATTTTCAACCGCATTACTTTTTTGTGACTTCATCTTGCTCACTTCCTTTTCGAATATGTGCTTCTTTTTTAATTCGCGTTAATTGTTTAAACTGATACTCCGCCTGCATTGCTTCTCGTTTCGTTTCATACGTCTCATAATAGATACAATGAACAGGAAGCTTAGCCCGCGTATATTTAGCACCTTTTCCCTCGTTATGCGTCGCGACTCTTTTTTCTAATTGATTTGTATACCCCGCATAATAAGAGCCATCATTACATTCTAAAACATAAAAAAAGTGTTCAGGCTTTGTCTCCATATAATAATGCCCTCACTTCGTCTGTATAATTTCCATGTTCATCATACACATAAAGGGGTGGTAATATTTTCAAATCTGGTTTCCCGTCTTTCGTACCTTCAATGAGCAATGTATTTGCTTCCTTCCCAGCTTTCGGATAAACAAAGCGAATTCGTTTCGGTTCTAAACGATTCGCACGCATTGCCGTTACAATATCTAATAATCGGCCAGGACGATGAACGAAAGCCGCTTTTCCACCTTGTTTCAATAATTCACTGGCTGATTGAATTGCTTCATCTAATGTTAAATGAATTTCATGACGCGCGATGGCAATATGCTCTTGTAAGTTTTTTTCCGTTGCCTCGTAAGCTGGAAAATAAGGTGGATTACAAGTAACCAAATCATATTTTTCATAGCCAATTTGTTCCGCAATCCCAATAACATCACCATTAATCACTTGAATACGCTCTGTTAATCCATTATAAGCAATACTTCTTTCAGCCATTCCAGCAAGTCTTTCTTGTAATTCAATCGCTGTAATCCCTGCATTTGAGCGCGCACTTAAAAATAAAGGAATAACCCCATTTCCAGCACATAAATCAACAATCTTTCCAGACGCACGTGTCGGCACATGCGCAAATCTTGCAAGTAATACCGCGTCTAATGAAAAAGAAAATACGGATGGACTTTGAATAATTCTTAAATCCTCTGCCAATAAATAATCTAATCTTTCATCACCTTGTAGTAAATCCAACACTAACCCTCCAATATCAATGACACTCATTGAATGTAAATACAACATAAAAAATGGGAGCTTCAAGAAAGTCTATCGAATGACTTTCTTAATAGCTCCCTCCTTACGCGTTTTGCTTATTTAAAAATGATAAACAAAACAAACAATCTTCTCCTTTACGAATGCCACCATAATGAATATTACATACATGGAAACCTTCATTGTAAAGCCTTGCCAAATTATCGACACCTTCACCAACATCTACTGTATTTTGTTTTTTCTCAGGACGTTGTCGATCCGATGTTTCTTTTTCTTGCTCGTCTATTTTATCAAGTCGTTTGCGTAAGTGATGGTTTTCGAGTTGAAGTGAATGATTCTTTTCTGTCATCTCTGCGACAAACCCCATCAGTTCGCGGAATTGCTGATGCATAGATTCAAGCTGTTGTTCAAATTCCATTACGCTATCCAAAAAGTTCCTTTCTTTCAACTTTTCCACCCCATCATTTTATCAAATGCAACATTTTATTATTCGGGTCCATAATTTCATCTAACGTATATTCAAGTACTTGTTCACTATCAAATAAACTAACTTGTAATACACGCTCCAATAAATTTAAACCAACGACTTTTCCTTGTCCTTCCGGAACATCTATACGCGTACCGATGTCTGGCATTTGCTTTTTTGCATCTTCATATTCATCATTTTCATATTTTAAGCAACACATAAGCCGACCGCATAATCCTGAAATTTTTGATGGGTTTAAAGATAAGTTTTGATCTTTTGCCATCTTGATGGATACAGGTTCGAAATCACCTAAAAATGTTGAACAGCAAAGCATTCGACCACATGGACCAATCCCGCCTAACATTTTCGCTTCATCACGCACACCGATTTGTCTTAACTCGATACGTGTACGGAAAATAGCAGCTAAATCTTTGACAAGATTGCGAAAATCTACGCGTCCTTCCGCTGTAAAATAAAAAATAATTTTATTTTTATCAAAAGTATACTCCACATCAACCAGTTTCATATCTAATTGATGTTCTGCAATCTTTTCAATCCCTACTGAAAATGCTTTTTGCGCTTCCACATTGTTTTCTTCTACCTTATCGATATCATTGTCTTCTGCTGGGCGAATAATTTTCTTCAACGGTAAAACAACATCATTTTCATCAACTTCTTGTAAAGAAATCGCGACTTTACCGTATTCCACACCCCTAGCCGTTTCTACAATGACATAATCATCTATATTCAACTCGTAATCGAGTGGATCGAAATAATATATTTTACCCGCTTTTTTAAAGCGAACACCTATTACTTTATACAACGAGAAATCCCTCCTGCACACTGAGCATCAATTGTTCCATTAAAAGTTGACGATTCATATTTCCACTTAATTGTCTTTTTGCTTGTAAGATTGCTTCCATCACAAATGATAATTCTGTATAAGTCATTTTCATCGCGAGCGCGTTTAAGAACTCTCGATGATCTGGATAAGCTGCAATTGATGTCAATTCTGATTTATATGCAACAATATCTCGATAAGCATATAACAGTAAATCAAGCCCTCGGTCTGTATCTTCTCTTTCTTTAAATACTTGCAACCAAGTCGACTGGATATATAATAGTGCTTCATGGACATTCTGATCCGATGCTTCTACTAATTTTAACACTGTTTTTCGCATATGTGCAAATGCATCATCTTCTGCCAACGAAAAGGCTTCCTCTAAATTGGCAGTCAGCATCGTTACAGTTGCAGCCATAGATTTTGTAATGCCCTTTTCCTCAAGTAAGGAAATCATTGTTTCTCTTGAAGGTGGTAAAAAAGAAATACGTTGGCAACGTGATTGAATCGTCGGCAAAATAGAAGCATAAGCATCCGTTAATAAAATTGCAGTGACTTCGCCATCTGGTTCTTCTAAATACTTTAATAACGCGTTTGATGACGCTGTATTCATACGTTCTGCTTGTGAAATAATATAAATTTTACGTCCACTTTCAAAGCCTTTTTTCGCCATTTCAATTAAAAACTCATCCATCTGCCCTTTTTTGATTGTCTGTCCATCCGGATAAATCATCGTAACGTTTGGATGGTTGCGTGAATTAACGCGTAAACAAGCATGACATGTTTCACATGGAACATTCTCTTCTACATTTTGACATAGTAAAAGTTTCGCAAAAAATAAAGAAACATCTTCTTTTCCGGTTCCCCGATCACCGTCAAAAATATAAGCATGTCCAACTCGATTGTTCTCATAAAATGCTTGCAACCTACTTAGCACATTTTTTTGCTCTTTAAATATCATCGTCTCTTCACTTTTTCCCATTATATTCCTTCTCTCGCTCTTCAAAAAAAACCGTGCTTCTGTTGATAGAACACACGGAAATTACGTATATAAATTAATTAATAACCCTTTAATCTCGCCAATCTTTTCTAAAAGATCAATTGCTGATTTTTCTTCATCTAGAAGATCCTCTGCAAGCTCGATTAACTTCTCATCAATCACTTTAACAATTTTCAGCCTGCGTCCTTCCCCGTAATGATTCCATGTATGAGATTGGTTTAATTTCAAACCAGTTTTAACAGACTCTTGCATAAAACGCTTCACCAGCATTTTAAACTTTGCCATATCGCGTAAATTACGCGAACGACTTAAACGGTCGCCCGCCTCGGAAATGTTCCCCAGCAATCTGGTGATTTGCTCACTATGAAGCTTTTCTCCTTGCTGTGATACCATTTTTCCGAATCGGACACCTTGTTGTGCACGCATTTGTTGATCTTTGTTTATTTTATCAACATGCGTACGCACATTACTATCTACTTTCATCTTTTAGTCACCCTTTCCATTAAAAATGATGGAAATGTTCAATCGGTAACACAAAAACTGTTGCGCCTCCAACCTCAACTTCAACTGGATATGGAATATAAGAATCTGCATTTCCACCCATTGGAGAAACCGGCGCCACCATTTGATCCCTAGAACGACAATTTTCTTTAATAATTCCAAGAAGCTTATCCACTAACTTTTCATCTGTACCAATTAAAAATGTTGTATTTCCGGACCTAAGAAATCCTCCCGTACTCGCCAATTTAGTCGCTCTAAAATCATTTTTTGTCAAAGCCGATGACAAACGATTACTATCCTGATCTTGTACAACTGCTACGATTAACTTCACGGTCATCTCTCCTTTTATCCCTCTTTCTTTTTATTATAACATGATTCTGTTGTTACATAAATCGAGAGGCAATAATCTGATAAACATTTTCCGTTACAAGCTCTTTTTCCAAGTTGGCATCCGTGCGAATAATGCGTTGTTCATAACGTCTGATTACTTCTTCATAACCTTCATATACACTTTCATGAAATGATAATGCTTCTTTGTCTAAACGATTTTGCTCACGCTCTTGATTATTCATCACGCGCGCAAGACCTTCCGCCGGATCAATATCAAAGAAGATCGTTAAGTCTGGCATTAGCCCGTCAATTGCAAATTCGTTAATCTTCATTATATCATCAATACCTATTCCGCGTGCATGCCCTTGATATGCTAATGAACTATCAACAAAACGATCACAAAGAACAAGATACCCTTCCGCTAATGCCGGTATAACCTTTTCAACTAAATGCTGTCGCCTAGCTGCCGCATATAAAAGAGCTTCCGTTTTAGGATCCATTGCAGTATTATCATTATCAAGAATAATCCCTCGAATATCTTCTGCAATTTTAATTCCACCCGGTTCTCTCGTCAGTAAAACTTTATGCCCCTCATTTTGAAGCCTTTTACCAATCTCCGAAATAACAGTTGTTTTACCTGCCCCCTCCGGACCTTCGATTGTAATAAATATACCTTTTCTATCCATTCTATTCTCCTACCTCATTTATTACGACAAATATTTTCTTTTCTTTTATACGAATTGCCCCTTGAAAACTGGCATTCATATTTGTTAAGCTAACCAACAGCTCAATATCTTCTTTACTTACACGTTCCCCCGCCAATAATAAAGGAATTCCTGGTGGGTATGGAATAACAGAAGCACTGACAACTTTTCCGATTGCTTCTTCATAGTGTAACCAATCTGATTGAAACTCCTCTAACTCTTCTCTATTATAACAAAGCTCAGCAATATCTCGCGTTAATTTCGTAGGATAATTTTTTTCCATTACTTTTTTAGACCTATCCAATGCATCAATTGCCTTTTGTATTCGATGACTAATTTCTTTGATTGGATAATCCATACCTTCTTTTAACAAAGGTAACACAAATAACACTTGATATGGATCAGCCAATTCTGCATAAATTTGCTCATTTTCTAATGCCTCTAACAATTGAAACCCAGTATACTCTTCAACCCTTATCATCAATTTTAGCGGATCATTTGCTGTGATTACTTCTAAATCTTTAATTTTCACCAATTGGTCAATCAATTCTTTACGCATTTGAAGAAAGCTACTCACGTCTTTTTCCGTATAAGTTTCAGCATAAGCTCTTGCATCATCTAATGAAGCCATTAATAAATAAGAAGGACTACTAGACTGTAGCATTTGTAAATACTTTTCTACCCTTTCCTTTGAAACAAGAGTGGACTTAACATGCAAGTAAGAACCCATCGTCATTGCCGGCAATGTTTTATGTGCAGAATGAACGACAATATCCGCTCCTAATGTTAAAGCCGATTTGGGAAACGGCTTTCCTATCCCAAAATGAGCGCCATGTGCTTCGTCAACTAAGACAGGAATCCGATTGCTATGACAAATCTTAATGATCTCTTCTAATTGATTTCCAGTAGTTCCATAATACGTCGGATAAGTTAATATGACTGCCTTTGCCCCCGGATACAAACGAATCGCTTCTTGTACTTGTTTTTCTGACACAACACCAACAGAAGTGGTATATTCATCCCATTCAGGTGTGATTAATATAGGTTTTGCTTCTACTAATTCCAATGCATTAAAAATAGATTTATGTGCATTACGTTGTACAATGACCAGGTCCCCTGCACGGCAAGTTGCATAGATCATCGCAAGATTTCCTACAGTAGAGCCATTCACTAAAAAGTAACTGCTGTCTGATTGATAAAAGTCCGCAAGTCTTTCCTGCGCTTCTTTAATGACTTCCTCTGGCTGATGTAAATCATCCAATCCGGTTAATTCAGTCATATCAAATGAAAGTGCAGAACGCAATTCAACAGGCAATCCTGACAACATACCATTCTTATGCCCTGGCACATGAAATGATATTGGTTTCTTTTGTGTAAATTCAATCATTCTTTCCACTAACGGGCGATTCATATAGTCCATTTATATTCACTTTCCCTTATATCATCTTTTTTCAAATCTCAACACATTTATGTATATACAAAAAAAGCCACTACCATAAAGGTAATGACTTTTTTAGTGCTTGGCAA
>CANSAF010000055.1 GCA_947644645.1 uncultured Sporosarcina sp.
CGATGGGATGATCTTATTACACAAGAAGGTATTCAATTAAAAACGTTTTACCAAAAGTTATTACTTGATTTGGGAAATCCAGAGATTACAAATAATGAGCAATTGAATATGATTTATGCAAATGCATCGACAAGTATAGATGAACCCAAAAATCTTGAGAAGATTATTAAAGATATCGATGAACTTGATTGGTATTCTGCAAAACATGAAGGTCTGGGAGATTTGTATGAAGGTCTTCTGGAAAAAAACGCCAATGAGACAAAATCGGGTGCGGGGCAATATTTTACACCTCGTGTGCTAATTGATGTCATGGTAGAATTGTTGGAACCAGAAATTGGAGAGCGTTTAAATGATCCTGCGGCTGGAACATTTGGCTTTATGATTGCAGCAGACCATTACCTAAAAGAAAAGTATGACGATTACTTTGAGCTATCTGACAAAGAAGTAGCATTTCAAAAAGAACAAGCATTTACAGGTATGGAGTTAGTTTCAAATACGCATAAACTAGCGTTAATGAACGCTTTACTTCATGACATTGAAGGACGTTTGGAACAAGGAGATTCCTTGTCTTCAAATGGTAAATGGATGAAAGACTATGATGTAGTATTAACAAATCCACCATTCGGTACGAAAAAAGGTGGAGAACGTGCAACACGTGATGATTTAACTTTTGAGACATCGAATAAACAATTAAACTTCCTGCAAACTATCTATAATTCATTGAAAGCCGATGGTAAAGCACGCGCAGCTGTGGTTTTACCTGATAATGTATTATTTGCGGATGGAATTGGTGAACAAATTCGCCGTGATTTAATGAATAAATGTAATTTACACACGATTTTACGTTTACCAACAGGCATATTTTATGCTGGGGGCGTACAAACGAATGTACTGTTTTTCACAAGAGGGACAACCGATATAAATAATACAAAGGACATTTGGATTTATGATATGCGCAGTAATATGCGTTCGTTTGGTAAAAGAAATCCATTAAATAGAAATGATTTTAAAGAGTTTATTGAGGCTTACAAATTAAATGAATTTGAAAAACGCGAAGAAACGTGGAGTGAAGAGAATTCAAACGGAAGATGGCGCAAGTATACGTTTGAACAGATCGCTTCCCGCGATAATACGAGCCTTGATATTTCATGGATGGAAGCGGAAAATGACACACCAGATTATACAATTGCAGAAATGCTAGAGATGATGCAAATGAAATCAGATAATATAGCATCGGCTGTCTCGGAACTTCAGGAATTGCTAGGGGATGTTGAAGAATGATTAATACAAAAGCACTCCGTGAAAAAATTCTTGATCTCGCGATGCGAGGAAAGTTAGTACCGCAAGATCCTACCAATGAACCCGCATCCGAACTGCTAAAACGTATTAAAGAAGAAAAAGAACAACTCATTAAAGAGAAGAAAATCAGGCGCGATAAAAACGAAACCGAAATCTTTCAAGGTGATGATGGTTTACATTATGAGAAGTTCCAAGATGGTACGGTGAAAGAGATTGAAGTTCCTTATGAATTACCAGAAGGATGGGCGTGGAGTAGACTTTCTTGTGTGTTATTTAATAGAGATAGTGAAAGAAAACCAGTGTCGATTACTGAACGAAAAAAAAGGGCTAAAATCTATGACTATTATGGTGCTTCTGGAATAATAGATAAAATTGATTCTTTTTTGTTTGACAAAACATTGTTATTAATTGGAGAAGATGGTGCAAATTTGATCTCCCGAACAACACCAATAGCCTTTTTGGCAAAAGGAAAATATTGGGTTAATAATCATGCACATGTATTAGATGCGATTGATACTAACATACTAAAATTTACAAAGTATTATATTAATAGCATCTCTTTGTTACCATATATAACTGGAACTGCCCAACCTAAATTAAATCAAACAAATATGAATAAAATTTTAATTCCAGTTCCACCTATATCAGAACAAATATTAATTATCAGGTCAATTTCGAATTACTTATCTCTAGTAAGTAAAATCGAAACCGAACAAAAATCACTCAATCAACTATCGGATCAACTCAAGAAAAAAGTACTTGAAACAGCGATGCAAGGTAAACTTGTTCCACAAGATCCAAGCGATGAACCAGCATCTGTTTTACTTAAGAAAATTCGTGCTGAAAAGCAAAGATTGTATGAAGAAGGCAAGCTCAAGAAGAAAGATTTACAGGAGTCAATCATCTATAAAGGTGATGATAACTCATATTATCAGATGAAAGGAAATAACAAAGTTAAAATCAATATCCCTTATGAGATTCCTGTTTCCTGGCAATGGTGTTATTTAGCTGATGTAATTCAACTTACATCAGGGAGAGACTTAAAAAAATCGCAATATAATAATGAAGCAAAAGGAATACCATATATTACCGGCGCATCTAACTTTCAAAACGGTACTATCCATACTGATCGTTATACGGTAGAACCGCAATCACTTAGTAATAAAACAGACCTTTTAATATCAGTTAAAGGTACTATCGGACAAATGGCTTTTAATCCTTTTTTTCAATCCCATATTGCAAGGCAAGTAATGGCTTTACAATATTTAGGACTCGATTTGACATATGTTCGATACTATCTTGAATCTACTCTTGAATTGTTACAAAACCAAGCGCAATCTATGATTCCAGGTATTTCAAGGGATGTTTTACTGAGAAGCTTGATTCCAATACCACCTGAAAGTGAAATTGAACGAATTATTAAACGGATTTCATTAATTAGAAGCACTAGCTTATAGAAGTTATAATTGCTTCTATTTTAGTAATTCTTTTCGTTATTGCAACCTGTTCTAAATATGGCGGTATAGGAATGAGAATGTTACGTACAATGCTACCTGTTATAGCCTTAAACGTAGTTCCCGTCGCTTGTGATTCTAGGTTGTTTTTTTTGATTGAAAGATAATAGAAGACGTAATCAAGCATAAGATAAATAGGAGAAATAGAGGCTAAACCTCTTCCAATCACTATAGGTCTATTAATAAGATTTACATCGCCAACTGGAGCCCTAACAGACATAACAATAGAGGGCTTTTCAACTAATCTCGTTACTTCTGAAGTATATATTTTACTTTCATTAAGGTTTTTATCTCCGAAAAAACTTTTACCTTGGTGAAACTCGACGCCCTGAATGTCTGGAGAAACATTAATTCCTTTGGGAGATTGACCCATCGCAATAATTGAGACTTCCATTAGTGTTTTAACTTCCCAACTCGATGGTAACTCCTGATAATATGAGTTAAGAGAATAAACGTATATAATAAAAGCTCGTGCGGTTGGAATAATCTAAATCACGGGAGCAGAAAAATGGAGAATATAAAAAAGTTTGAATTACATTTGAAACAAAAAGGTCTTGCCGATAATACGGTAAGATCTTATTTATTTACAGTGAATAATTTTCTTACCAACTATGAATTAAAGCTCGAATCTTTGCTGGAGTATAAGGGGTTTCTGGTCGAAAAATATAAACCGAAAACAGTCAACTTAAGAATCCAAGCTTTGAACAAGTATTTGGAATTTGTCGAAGAAGATAAATTGAAATTAAGCTTTATTAAAATTCAGCAAAAATCTTATTTAGAAGACGTTATTAGCCATGCAGATTATCTTTTTTTAAAACGTAAATTGAAAAATGATGGTAATTTGAAATGGCATTTTGTAGTTTGGTATCTCGGTGCAACTGGGGCCCGCGTTAGCGAATTAATAAAGATTAAGGTTGAGCACATAGAAACGGGGTATTTCGATGTCTATTCAAAAGGAGGGAAAATTCGTCGCCTATTCATACCTAAAAAATTACGTAAAGAAACTTTAATTTGGTTGGAATCAGAGAAACGATCGACTGGTTATCTTTTTTTAAATCGTTTTGATCAACCAATCACTGCGAGAGGGATTTCTCAACAACTAAAAAATCATGCGGAAAAATACGGACTAAACCTACAAGTAGTGTACCCTCATTCTTTTCGTCATTTATTCGCAAAGAATTTTTTACAGAAATACAATGATATTGCTTTACTGGCAGATTTAATGGGACACGAAAGTATTGAAACTACACGGATATACTTAAGAAGAACAGCAAGCGAACAACAGAATATTGTAGATAAAATTGTAACTTGGTGAATGATATAAACAAAGTGTAACTAAAAGTAAGGTCATAAAATCGGGATTATATACCTCTGATATTATGACCCTTTAATTTTAACTTGAGAAGAGAATGAGTCTAATCTAATGTATATTGCTGCTTCAGAAAGAGATATAGTAGTTTATAATTCTTGAGCTTCTACAAAAATATATTTTCAATTTGAGATAGAAAATGATTATATCTTGAAGTTATTCGTTTTTGTTCCACTATTGGAGGTAATTTAAATATTATATCCTGTTTTAAAAACTTCACAGAACCAAGATTTTTCATTGCAGTTCCTGCTGCTGTAGCTCTTAAAAATTCTGTGATATTTTCAAACGCTAGAAGGAAATAGGAAATGGTCATGACTTCGGGATTTATGGTTAATTTTAATAAAGCCTGGTTTATTATACCCTTAGGTGCATTTTGTGGAATGACAAATACCTCTCCTATAGTTCCGGCACAGCTAATAATTATATCATTAGGATGAACTTCAAATGATTCCAGCCTTTTGAAATCATTGTATGTTAAATAATACTCACCATAATCGATTCGTTTTTGTATAGCATTGCCTTGTTCATACACTTTAAACACATTATTGCCAAAGGGAACAAACATACTTTTCTTAATCGCACTTCCAAATGGTCCTCTCCTTATTGCATTACTGTTCAATGCAACGAGTGATGGTAAACGTGCATAAGACCAATTTTTCGGTAATTCATCTGAAAAAGCATTCTTTTTCACTGTCCCATCTAGAAACTTCTCATGGTATGAGTTATCATCACCTTTATAGATGATTGACTCCTGTAAATCTTTCTTCTTGAGCTTGCCTTCTTCATACAATCTTTGCTTTTCAGCACGAATTTTCTTAAGTAAAACAGATGCTGGTTCATCGCTTGGATCTTGTGGAACAAGTTTACCTTGCATCGCTGTTTCAAGTACTTTTTTCTTGAGTTGATCCGATAGTTGATTGAGTGATTCTTGTTCGGTTTCAATGGATTGAACAAGCTTAAAGTATTGTTCAATTTCTAAAATGATTTTTTGTTGTTCTAATTTAGGTGGTATGGGTAATAAAAGTGTTTTTAAATTTGTTGCATTAACATTTGGTTGCCCTGTTCCGCCAGATAGTTTTGTGAGCTGATTCCAATATAATGGGCTTTCAATAAATAGCTTAATAAATCTAGAACTATCGATCTGATTTAGTTGGATTCTAATTAAATATGAAGCAAATACAGATGCTTCGGGTAAATTTTCTATTAAAAAACTTTTGCCAATAGTTCCACCTGTTCGAGCAATAACAATATCCCCATTGACTAATTTTAGATTTTGAAATTTGTTTTCCTCAATATCACAATAAGGAACATTTGCCCAATCTACGAAGTTATTTTGAATATCCGTTATTCGAAGTAGCTTCACATCTCCATGTTTTTTTGCCGATGCTGTGTAACCGTACTGAATTGAATCTGAAATGTTTGAAAGCCTACTCCACGCCCATCCTTCTGGCAATTCATAAGGAACTTCAATCTCTTTCACCGTACCATCTTGGAACTTCTCATAATGTAAATTATAGGATTAATTTTAGTAGGTAAGGAGGTAAGAATATATAAACTTGCATGCAGTAAAAGCAATTAGTTTTTTAAAGAACTATATGTGAAGGTTAAACTTACGTGTTAAATTTTATTAGTTGACTGTAGTGGAAGGCGGCGACTCCAGTGGGAAAAGCATGAGCTGAAAGCCCCGCAGGAACGCAGTGACGAGGAGATTGAAGCCATGCCCACGGAAAGCGTCCGCCTGGAACGAAAGTCAACGGTTAGAAGGATTTTTTAGTTCAACCAACATATGTTTTGTATTATGCGAAACATCTTCAAATAATGAAAGTATTCACGGTTATTAAATTGAATATTCGACATTATTAGAATTGATTTTCCGCGCAGTGTGACAGTCTTTTTAAATTTGAGTCTGTATGATGATAAATAAGGGGGCTGGGGAAAATGCGATTATATGGTATTTATAAAGTGAAAAAAATGTACGAGCAGTTTATCATCGGGCGAGAGCAGTTATTATATGAACTGTTAAAAGGCAATATTAAAGATGATAGAAGTTTTCAGGAAGTTCATTATTTATGCGATGCCATTGAACTGGAAGTGATTGATGAAGTGATTATGTCAAAGCTTAGTAAAGTATTTGATACGGTTCATTATGACGACGGTTATTATGCATTAACCCATTCAGTAAAAGGGGAAATTACATTGATTCATTCACCTTATTCATTAATTGTAAAATGTGATGGTTCTAGAATGTTGGATCTTGATTTATTTGTATCATTATCGGAAATAGATCGACGACTTTTTGCGGTGATGGAAGATGGAAATGAGTGGGGTTGGTTAAAACCAATGAAGCATACGGGGGATGAAAAACTAGAAAGAGCAGTTGTTTTTCGTTGAAAAGGTAGTATATCCGCCAATAGTGTTGTATAATCCTTCATGGAACCGTAAAATCGGACAACTAGGTGAAGGAGGTATAGCGAATGAGCACGATTTGGTGGATACTGATCATTATCGTTGCACTAGTAGCTGGTGTGGCCCTCGGATTTTTCATTGCACGTCAATATATGATGAAATACTTAGAAGAGAACCCGCCGATTAATGAAGAAATGCTACGAATGATGATGATGCAAATGGGGCAGAAACCTTCACAAAAGCGCATTAATCAGATGATGAATCAGATGAATAAAGTGACTGATAAGAAGGATAAGAAAGCTAAAAAGAAATAAAAACTAAGGTTGTCTAGAAGGTTTTAAAAAACTTTCTGGACAACCTTTTGTTTTTCTAGTAATCATATGACTAGAAAGCGAACTTTATCATTTTCCGACAGAAAACTCCCACTTCAAGGAATGTGAAGGGTATAACCCAATGAGTAAGTGGGAGATGAATGTCGGTTGGCGATAGCCAAAATTGTCGAACAATTGAAACGTATGTGCTATAATAAATTTGTACAGATTGCTCTTTGAAAACTGAAGATATGAGGTTGTGACAGGAATTTCGTCTGTCACGTAAAATCTTCAACGTTCTAATCGTCCGGTCTAGCCGAAAAGCGAAAACCAAGCAGTAGGCTAGACGGCTGGGTCCAACGTACAAACTTTTCAAGTTCTCACCGTAGGGACTACGGGCAGAGCCTGCTAAAATAACTAGACATTGGTTTGGTGTTCGCAGGAATCTCCCACGTCTATAAGTGGGGGTAGTTCAAATAAACGGTACATCCCTGTCTCAATTTTACCCTCAATATGTGGTTCTATTCGAGCGACTGCACGGCAAATTTTCTCTACGTCAATGCCAGTTTCAATCCCAAGTGAATCGAGTAAATGAACAACATCTTCAGTCGCAACATTTCCTGTAGCACCCGGCGCAAATGGACAGCCCCCAAGTCCACCGCTAGACGTGTCAAAACGGTCTACGCCGGCTTGAAGTGAAGCGAAGATATTCGCAATTGCCATTTTTCGCGTGTCGTGGAAATGCGCGGTAATGAGTGTCTTTGGCAATTCCTTTTTTAACAATGAAAATAATTGATAACTTTCCACTGGATTTGCTTGTCCAATGGTATCGGCTACGCTAAGTTCATCGACCCCCAATCGGACGAACTGTTTGCATAATTGTAAAACGGCTTTTGGTTCGATTTTCCCTTCATACGGACAATAAAAAGCCGTTGAAATACATGCGCGTACAAAAATGTTTTTTGTTTTTAAATCTTTGATGAGCGGTGCAATCGCTTCCATACTTTCATCTGTTGTTTTATTAATATTTTTCTTGTTGAAAGAATTGCTGACACCGACAAAAAAAGCGACATTTTTAGCACCTGCTGCAAGCGCCAATTCGACGCCTTTAGCATTGGGTGTCAATACGATTTGCCTACCAATTCTCGGGCTTTTTTCAACAATTTCTTTTGCATCCCCAATTTGTGGCTCCCATTTTGGCGAATCTATTGATGTGATTTCCATTTCATCGATCCCCGCGATTTGCAGTGCTTCGATAAAAGCTAGTTTATCGGCAGTTTCCACATACTTTTTTTCATTTTGCAAACCATCTCTCGGTCCTACCTCGATTATTGTCGCATTTTTTGGTAAACTAAACATACCATCCCCTCCTTGTTCTTTATTATAAGGAATGAGAGGATGGCGTCGCAACATTAGTTTATAAAAGGAATGATTTAGGGGGAATGAAAATGTCAAACGAAGTGGTTATTGTAAGTGCAGTACGAACTGCGATTGGATCATTTTTAGGTTCATTAAAAAATGTTTCGGCTGTTGAGTTAGGGGCAACAGTTATTCAAGAAGCATTGGTTCAAGCAGGTGTAAAAGAGGCAGATGTAGACGAAGTGATTATGGGGAATGTCTTACAAGCGGGTCTCGGTCAAAATCCAGCAAGACAAGCGTCAATTAAAGCAGGACTTTCTGAAACAGTACCTGCACTGACGATTAATAAAGTATGCGGTTCGGGGTTAAAGGCGGTTCATTTGGCGCGTCAAGCAATTATCGCAGGAGATGCAGATATTATTGTGGCAGGCGGCATGGAAAATATGAGTCAAGCACCTTATTTATTAAAAAATAGTCGTGATGGTTTTAAAATGGGGGATCAAAAAGTACTTGACAGTATGATTGCAGATGGTTTATGGTGTGCTTTCAATGATTATCATATGGGACAAACTGCTGAAAATCTATGTGATCGGTATGAAATTACAAGAGAAGAACAAGATCAATTTGCGGCAGAATCTCAAGAAAAAGCTGCGGCTGCAATTGAAGCTGGAAAATTTAAAGATGAGATTGTTCCGGTTGAAATTCCACAACGTAAAGGAGAACCCATTGTTTTTGATACAGATGAATATGTGCGTCAAGGAACAACTGCAGAGCAATTAGGAAAACTGCGTCCAGCATTTAAACTTGATGGCAGTGTGACGGCAGGAAATGCTTCTGGAATTAACGACGGGGCTGCGGCATTTGTAATTATGTCAAAAAAGAAAGCAGATGAACTCGGCCTTACACCACTTGCAACAATTACCGCAAATGGAAATGCAGGTGTAGATCCGGCAGTCATGGGAATTGGTCCTGTTCAAGCCGTTAAAAACGCGTTACAACGTGCGGAAATGTCTTTAGGGGACATTGACTTAGTTGAAGCAAATGAAGCGTTTGCTGCGCAATCTATAGCGGTTGACAAGGAGCTTCAATTTGATCATGAAAAATTGAATGTAAATGGCGGTGCGATTGCATTAGGACATCCGATTGGTGCAAGTGGAGCGCGAATTCTCGTTACATTATTGCATGAGATGAAACGCCGCGATGTAAAGACAGGACTTGCGACACTTTGCATTGGTGGCGGTCAAGGCGTTGCAACAATCGTCACACGCCCGTAAAAAGGAGTTTTTAAAGTGGCTAAAAAAAGAAAACAACAACAGAGACACTCAAAAGAAGAAACAGCAACATTAAGCGTAACAGACGCTTTAAATGAAGATGTTTTAGCAAAATTAAAAGCAGCGAAACAAGAATTAACGAAAATCGAAGCAAAAGAAGAAGAACAGCGTCAAATTCAGTTGAAGAAAGAACGAAAAGAGAGAGAAAAAAATAAATCTTTCGAAGAACTTCTTAATGAATATGGCGATATGGGGTCAAAATATTAACGAGAAACTGCCAGGGAAAGTCGATATGGATGACTTTTCTTGGTCGTTTTTTATTTGTATAAAAATGATTCATGCGATAGCTAGCCGTGCATAAAAAACGCTTAACAGGAAAACCTACAGTGCGAAGTGAAAAAGGAGGAATTATTTTGCATCGGCTGTTTGGCGTACTTATTTTTATAAGTTTTATTTATACAGTATTTTCCACATCTGTTTCTGCGAATGAAGCATTAACGAGAGAAGAAATTTTAGCGAATCGAATGGATTATTACATGAAATATAGCTCGGTAGAAGTGCCTTGGTATTATTTAGCCGCAATGGATCAATTCGAAAGAAATATTCAAGAAGTGCGAAATGATCTTGAAAAAAGGGAAGAACCCATTAGCATTAATTTTCCAGCACACTTTTGGGTGGGCGTGGACAATCCTTTTTTTGAAGATCAATCGACTTTTTCAATTGCTTATTTCAATGGCATTGGAAAAGATGGGAATGGTGATGGGTTTGCCAATCGCCAAGATCCTGATGATATTTTATATACGTTAGCTGAGTTTTTGGTAAGTTATGCTTATGAAGAAAATGGCTTTGAACAAGCGCTACTCGATTATTATGAAACGAAAGAAATCGTCCATCAAGTTTTAACGATTGCCAAAATCTATGCGTATTTTGAAACTAACGCGCTTGATAAAAGAGCATTTCCACTCCCGACAACTGCTCATTATAGTTACCGCGGTACATGGGGAGCGAGCCGTGGATGGGGCGGGAGAAGAATTCATGAAGGCACAGATTTATTTGCTGGTTATGGTGTACCTGTTCGTTCTGTTTCCTATGGTGTCATTGAAGTGATGGGCTGGAATGAATACGGCGGCTGGCGCGTTGGCATTCGCGATATGCATAATACGTATCATTATTATGCACATTTATCGAGTTTTAATAAAGAATTTAAAGAAGGCAGTATTGTCGAGCCTGGCGATGTGATTGGTTATGTCGGAAGTTCGGGATACGGAAAAGAAGGAACATCTGGACGTTTCCCTCCGCATCTTCATTATGGCATGTATAAATTTAATGGCCGGGTAGAATGGGCTTTTGATCCGTATCCGCATTTGAGGAATTGGGAACGGGAAAAAGAGTAATGAAAAAAGACAATCCAACAAGTTGAATAAGACACTTGTTGGATTGTCTTTTTGATAAGGTTATTTTGCTTTTACGCGAACGAATAATAACATAAAAAATGACAGCAGCATGATCGCAATGACCCACATCCAAGCAAGTGTCATATTGCCAGCATCAATCGCAAGATAAATCGCGGTTGGAATGGTTTGGGTTTTGCCTGGGATATTTCCCGCAAACATAAGCGTTGCACCGAATTCCCCAAGCGCTCGGGCGATGCTGAGTACACTGCCTGCAACCAATACTTTTGAAGCGAGCGGAATGGTAATCGACAGAAAAAGTTTTCGTTCATCTGCCCCGTCAACTCTTGCTGCATCTTCAATGTCCTCATCAATGCCTTCAAAAGCCGATTTTGCTGCTTGATACATAATTGGAAAAGCAACGACAATCGAAGCAATGACCGCTGCCCACCAAGTGAAAATAATCGGTTGTGCAAAAAGCCATTCAATCGCCCGTCCTATAACACTATTTTTCCCAAAAATAATAATTAAGAAAAAACCAACGACAGTTGGCGGAAGCACCATTGGAAGCATGAGAAAAGTTTCGAGTAATGCTTTTCCCTTGAATTTTTTCCTTGCCATCATTCGTCCAATAAATATTCCGAGTATAATGACCGAAATTCCAGAAAGTGCTGCAACTTTTAAGGAAAGCCAAATCGGATTCAAGAATTCTTTACTGAGTAATAAATCCATATTTCATGAAAACTTCTTTCGCTTCATCAGTTTGTAAATAAGAATAAAAATCTTTTGCAGCATCATATTGTTTACTTTCTTGAACGATCCCAACAGGATAAATAATTGGTGTATGGGTTGCCGAATCGGCAGTTGCGATAATTTCTACTTGATCAGATGAAAGAGCATCTGTTTGATAAACAATCCCCGCCTCCACATTTTTCGTTTCTACATATGATAATACTTGGCGAACATCTTTCGCATAGACCATTTTATTTTGAAGTCCATCCCATAAACCCATTTGTTCAAAAGATTCTTTTGCATATTTTCCAGCAGGTACTGTTTCAGGTGTCCCAATGGAAATTTGTTGTATTTCGTCTTTTAAAAGATCATTAAAATTTTGCACCGTTGTTTCCCCTTTAGGCACAACGAGGACAAGCTCATTACTCAATAAATCCATGTGATCTTCCACCAAAATATGACCTTCTTTTACAAGGGTGCCAAACTTATCTTCTGCTGCCGAGAAAAACAAATCGACAGGGGCCCCGTTTGAAATTTGTTGTTGCAGCGAACCAGAACCACCAAAGTTAAAATCGATTGTCAATTCTGGATGCATTCTTTTGTAATCATTCCTGATTTCTTCCATCGCGTCTTTTAAACTTACAGCGGCGGAAATTGTAAGCGTGCGATTTTTTTCGGTTTCATTTGAACAAGCAGTGAATAGTAAAATACTTAAACTGATTAAGATTAATTTAGTAAAAAATTTCATATTGTCACCTCTTCCCTTATAGTTTACAACAAATGATGAAAGTTTGTAGGGGTTTTAGAAGTAGAGTTAGTAGGTGTCGGATTTAATTTAATTAAAGGGAACATATATAATTTTTCGATAGTTGTGGTAAAATTATGATTCCATTAAAAATGAATCTCATCTTTAATGGAATCAACAAGCAATTCGTTTGGTGAAAGAATTTATAAAAAAATCAGTAGTCAAATGATGAGGATACAATCCAGAATAATGTATTCAATTAAGTAAGCGTATCCTCTACAAGCGAACGAGATGATTGTACCAATCGAGGAGGAATATTCTTGAATATTGGAAATGAATACTTGAAAATTGTACAAGAAAGATTTGAAAGTGTTAAAGATCTAGGAGATAAAACAATCAGCCAGTTAGCAGAAAAAGATATACATTGGAAGTTAAATGAGGCTTCAAATAGCATTGCAATTATTGCGAAACATTTAAGTGGAAATATGATATCCAGATGGACTGACTTTTTAACGACGGACGGGGAGAAATCTACTAGAAATCGTGACCAAGAATTTGAAGAGGATGTTACCTCAAAGCAGGAAATGATAGTTAGTTGGGAAAAAGGCTGGAACACACTTTTTGACGCATTAAATAGCTTGGAGAATCAAGATTTATTGAAGAATGTAACGATTCGTGGTGAAAAACATACTGTGCTAGAAGCCATTGAAAGACAAATGGCTCATTATGCTTATCATGTTGGGCAGATTGTTTATGTAGGGAAACAATTAAAAGATGAAAATTGGAAAACGCTAAGTATTCCCAAGGGAAAATCAGAAGAGTACCTATAGGAAAAGTTGAAATAATCTTGTTTTTAAGCGTGATTAAAGAATTTGTAGCGTTAAATAAAAGAAAAACATTGCGGGAGATGTATAATGAATAAAAATATGCTAAATATTTATCTTACACGTCATGGCGAAACCGAATGGAATATAGAAAATCGTCTACAAGGTTCATTGGATTCGCCTTTGACAAATCAAGGAATTAAACATGCAGTATTGTTAGGAAAACGTTTGAAAAATATTGATTTTAATGCAATTTATTCTAGTACAAGTAAGAGGGCTTTTGACACAGCGAAATATATAAAAGCAAATAGGGATACACCTATTCAAGCTCTTGAAGGTCTAAAAGAAATTAACTTTGGTGATTGGGAAGGTAAACAGAAAGATGAAGTACAAGCAGATGAAGCGTACAAGAATTTTTGGGAAGCGCCTCATCAATACAATCACAAATCTCATAACGGTGAAGAGCTGAGTGCTTTTAAGCAGCGGGTAGAGGATACTGTCGAGAAGATTCTTTTGAATCATGAAAATGGGAATATCTTAATCGTCACACATGCAGTGGTGATTAGAGCAATCATGTCATTTACAATGAACATTCCTACCGAGAAGATGTGGGATCCACCATTTATTCATGGGACGAGTCTGACTCTTTTTAATTGGGATGGAGAAAGGTTTCATTTTCAGATGGTTGGTGATACTCGTCATTTTCAGGCGGATGTGGAGTAATGCATGATAGAAGGCTGGTCAAGACGAATAGATCAAGGCGAAGTTAATTCCGAATGTCAATCGTAGTTTGGAATGGGATGAAAATGCTGTTGAATCGATTGATATGTTGAAAAATGTGATAGCTTGGATTGAACAATTTTGGAAAACGTGTTTTGGAATAGGTGTATGGCATTTAGTAGAGTTGTTAACGTCGATCAACATGGAGAGGGAAACAATGACAATTACGTTAAAAATAATGAGTTCAGATGAGTTTCAAGAATATCTAGATTATGCAATTGAAAACTTTGCATACGAACAAGTGAAGTCTGGAAATTGGGAGAAATCGGATGCGATTAATAAAGCTAGGGAGGAACACAAAAGGTTACTTCCTGATGGCGCAAATACCAAGAATCATTATTTATTTACAATTCGTGATGGAGATTTGAAAGTTGGAATGGTATGGCTAGCAAAGAAAGATGACAATAAAGGCTTTATTTATGATATTAATATTTGGAAAAGCAATCAAGGCAAAGGCTATGGAAAACAAGCAATGAAGAAAGTTGAAATCATTGCCAAGGAAATTGGAATGAAAATGATAGGACTTAACGTCTTTGGTCACAATAAAGTGGCAAAAGGGTTATATGAAAACTTAGGATATATTGAAACAAATATCAAAATGGAAAAGTTGTTATAGGTTATTCCAGAAAAAGGGGAGAATAAATTGTTTAATTTAAAAGTGAATGAAGATGTATCCTTAAAATTACTTGAGAAAAAAGATGCGAAAGAATTATTTGATGTGGTGAATGATTCGAGAAGCTATTTAAGGGAATGGCTTCCGTGGGTTAATCAGATGAAGCATGAAACAGATTATGAACCAATAATTGAAATGTGGCTAAAGCAATTTTCGGCTAATGATGGCTTTCAGGCAGGTATTTTATACAAAGGGAAAATAGTGGGAATGATAGGTTTTCATGGTGTAGATTGGGCAAATCGTAAAACAAGTATTGGTTACTGGTTATCGGAAAAACATCAAGGGAACGGGATTATGACAGAAGCAGTAAAAACACTCCTCAATATAGCATTTACGGAATATAAACTCAATCGTGTTGAAATCCGATGCGGTGTTGAAAATGAAAAAAGTAAAGCGATTCCTGAACGACTTGGCTTTAAGCAAGAAGGCATCATTCGAGATGCTGAGTATTTGTACGACCATTTTCATGACTGCATTTTATACAGTATGCTTGCTAAGGAATGGTCTTAATAGGCCTGTTTGATTTAGTTAACGGTGAAATTCTGGTTTTAGGAATTGAGCCTGTTCATCAATCTAGTCAGCTCAAGGTAATGAATCTAAATTCCAAAGGAGCTTACAATGAATTATAAAATTGTGTTTTTTGACGTTGATGGAACGCTTATAAACTATGAAGATGGTTGTATATCTACAAGCACAAAGAATGCTATTCAAACGCTGAAAAGTAAAGGAATCAAATTAGTAGCAGCAACAGGTAGACCATTATCAATGTGTCAGGAATTAAAAACACTAGGAATAGATACCTTTATCACAGCGAATGGCGGGTTTACTAAACACCAAGATGAAGTGATACACAAAATACCATTACCAAAACATATTGTTCAATCTGTAAAAGAAGTTGCGGAAGAAAATAAACAAAGTCTTTCTTTTTTTACAGAGGAATTAACAATGAATTGTATACAGAGTCCTTTAACCTTCCAAGCAATGAATGAGACACTTTCACTGTTAGAATATCCTAAGCTACATGAGGAAAAACAAGATGAAGAGATATATTTAATGTGTTTATACGTGGGGGAAGAGATTAGCCGAGAATTTGAAATGCAATTCCCAAATTTAATATTCCAACGATGGCATCCATATATCGTTAATGTTCTGCATGAAGAAGTGTCCAAATCAATTGCAATTAAAGAAGTCTTGAAGTATTTCAATATCCATTATAGCGAAGCGATCGCTTTTGGTGACGGGGATAACGATATCGATATGTTAGAAATGGTTGGCTTCGGTATATCCATGGGGAATGGGAGTGATAAATTAAAAAAGAGTGCTGACTTCGTAACGAAAAAGGTAGATGAAGATGGTAGTGAATTTGCATTATGCCACCTACAATTAATTTAATATTGGGGGAACTTACAATGTTATATGATTTGTTTAATTACAATTGGCAAGTTAGAGATGAATGGATTGAGTGGGCTGATAACCTACCCAAAGATGAACTCAATAAGATGCGGACTGGGGGGTATGAAAAGTATACTTTATAATTTATACCACATGAAACCTTACTTGAGGAACAAGCCGAAGGGATTTCATATTATTATTTAATAAAAGATAAAAACGGTTCAATTCTTGGAAGGATCAATTTGGTTGATATTGATGAATCTCATGAAATCGGTTATCTTGGCTACAGAGTCGGTCAACATCATACTGGAAAAGGTGTTGCTAAAAAAGCATTGAAATTATTTTTAAAGCAAGAGCAAAATATAAAACAAGTAAAGGCGAAAACAACAACGAATAATATCGCCTCTCAAAAAGTTTTAGAGAAAAATGGATTTGAACGTACAGAAACCGATGATGAAGAATTTGAAATGAACGGTCAGAAGTTAAGATTTGTTTATTATACATGGATTAATAAAGGTCGATTATGTTAAAAGGGGTTATATTAGGTGTAATATTTTAAATTATTAAAAACCCATAAGGGGCTATTTTGAGAGGGGGAAAACAATTGTCTCAATCAATCATTTTTGATATGGACGGAACACTATTTCAAACCGATAAAATATTGGAATTGTCACTAGACGATACTTTTAATCATTTACGGTCATTGAATAAATGGAGTAAAGAAACACCGATTGATCAATATCGTGAAATTATGGGGGTACCTTTACCAATGGTTTGGGAAACGCTTTTACCGAATCACTCTATTAAAGAAAGAGAAGAAACGGATGCTTATTTTTTAGAACGATTAATTGAAAATATAAGAAGTGGAAAAGGTGCCTTATATCCGCATGTAAAGGAAATCCTTAGTTATTTAAAAAATCATCATTGCTCAATTTATATTGCAAGCAATGGTTTAAAGGACTATTTAAAAGCAATTGTGAGCCTTTATCATTTAGATAATTGGGTTACTGAAACATTTAGTATTCAGCAAATTGAATCCTTAAATAAATCAGATCTAGTTCAGCATATCATACAAAAATACAATATCACTAATGGGGCGGTAGTCGGGGATCGATTGTCAGATATCAATGCAGCTAAAGATAATGGTTTAGTATCAATTGGCTGTAATTTTGATTTCGCACAGGAAGAGGAACTTTCACAGGCCGATATTGTGATTGATGATTTGATGGAATTACAAACGATTGTACTGACATTGGCTTAATAAATTGTTCAGTAAGGTTTCATTTATTATTGCAAAAGAAAATGAGGAGATTAAGTGGAATTTGAATTTGTTAAAGTAGAAGTTCTTTTACCAGAAGATTATATAGAAGAAATTAGAAATCAATTAAATGATTTGGGCATGTTAACGGTGGGGAATTATGATCATGTTGTGTCATACTCTACCGTTAAGGGATATTGGCGGCCTTTAAAAGCGGCAATCCCTTTTAAGGGTGAGAAAGGCGAAATTTCATTTGGAACCGAGTGTAAAATGGAATTTAAATGTGCGAAGGGGGATATTGAAGAAGTTAAAGCGTTGATTAAAAATATCCATCCTTATGAAGAACCTGTTATTCACATCATTCCATTATTAAGTTGACTAGAGCGCCTGTCAATTTAACGAATCAGTTTGTTGTTGAAACATCAGGATATAATATTAATCTCTTTAGTAAATTTTAGTTTTAGAGGGAAGTCATGAAAAGTAACCGATTACCATTTGGCATAATGCTTATTGCATTAGTCATTGGTGCTATAGGATACTTTTTATTTATGAAAGTATTTATTCCAAATTTCATGGGATAATACGATAAGATTCATAAGCATCTTGAAAAGAGTTATTTTAGAGAAGAATTAATGAAAAGAAAGGACTGATTTTAATGGGAAAAGTATTGCCATTTTTAATGTTTCAAGGAGGAAAGGCTGAAGAGGCGATGAAATTTTACACTTCGCTTATTTCAGATTCAGCGATTACAAATATAGTAAGATACGGTGCTAATGAATCGGGAGACGAAGGAACTGTTATGCAAGCTGTTTTCACATTAAAAGGTCAAGCATTTATGTGCATCGATAGCAATATCAATCATCAATTTTCTTTTACGCCTTCTTTTTCAATTTACGTGAATTGTGATACGGAAGAAGAAGTGAATGAACTTTATCAAAAACTACTGGATGGTGGACAAGCTTTAATGCCAATTGGAGATTATGGATTCAGTAAACGATTTGGTTGGTTAAATGATAAATTTGGTGTTTCATGGCAATTAAACCTTCCGAAGTAAATAGGGGTGATTATTTTGATAAATCATCCATTTTTTAAAACGCTTATTTTTATAAAGTAAAGAAAAATTCAATGAAAAACGACGCAGTATATTTGCTACGTCGTTTTTAGGTGCTTCTCGTATTTAGAAATAAGTGTCGTTTAGTATTAGCCAGCTCCAGATGCTCAATGCAATTAAAATTTAGAACACAAGAAGAAATTCATGAATCCCTAAAACAAACAGGTTTTTCACAAATCAAAACGTATGGAGATTGGACGTTTGAACAAGCAACTGAAGAAACTAAATCATTTATTTTTCATTGTGTAAAATAACGTGAATGTATCTGTGTGAAAAACAGGAAAGTTTGCAGCGCAGATACACGACAGTTCCCAGCTGACTAGGTATCTGTGCCTACACAACTTGGACGCTATTCTGAATACTTTTCGGTACAAAAATAATAATCTTTCAATCGAACATTCGGTTCGGGAGATTTTAATTGTTAAAAACCCTTCAATTAATTGGCGAATTGAAGGGTTTTATGAGTGACAACAGGTATAAGCCTCATTATTCGTTTGTTCTTAGAGCATTCACTTCTTCCAAAGATAAGCCTGTAAGTTCCATGATTTCCTCATTACTCATCTTTTTAGCAATCATATTTTTAGCGACCCTTTCAAGCCCTTGCTCAAGCCCCTGTTCAATCCCATCCTTTTTCGCATGATATTTCGCATCATCTAACTTTGCTTCTTCATCTAAAATGTATTTTAATCGTGATTGGTAGGCTAGGATAGTTGCCTCTGTTTGACTGAGCTCTTCCCATGCGCCGAATGCTTCCAATAGATTATTGTCTTCCATCGCTAATACCTCCAATTCTTTATAAATATTATCGTAAACCCTTTGTTTTCTTGCATCTACCATCCCAAGTAATAATAGCCATCTGACTAATATGTCATCCAGGGGCGCTAATTTTTCTTCATGCCAGGATTTTAAGAATTTATTCATTTCAATAAAGTGGATTTCTAATACATCATCTGTTGCTTTTAAGCGTTGTAATGTTGAATCTTCATACAAATGATAGGTCGTGTGATAATGCTCATTGTCTTCAAATAATGTAAAGTCACAGATGTTGATTGTGATTGTTGGTAATAACGTATGATAACCTTTTCCTTTTTGCAACTGGGAAGTGTACAATCTTGACCAGTAAAATAAGGTACGTTTGAACATATCTTTTTGATTGGAAAGTTGCATCTCTACATTAATCAGTTCATTCGCTTGTGTTTTGACAACAATATCTAATCTTGATTGTTTATCTTCCTTATACTCACCGCCGAATTCTTGATTGGCAAACATCACTTCTTTAATTTTGTCTCGTCCTGTACGTTGCAAAATCGCATTTAAAAATACAATAGTAATATGTTTATTTCGTTCACTGCCGAATAATTGTTTAAAAGCAAAATCTATTTTTAGGTCGAATAATTTTGACAATGAAATTCATTGTAATGCTCGTTTATTCATTTCTATTCACCCCTATGATTTAGTTTTATTATACCATGATGTTCAAGTTGTAGAAAGTTTCGCACCAAAGATACATATTCCTATCCGACCAGCCGCAAACGATTACCCCGCCTACCGTGAAGAAGCCCTACTACTCCTGCTTTTATACGCATTTTTGGAAAATGAACCATTCTTTTACAAATCTTTCTCGTAAAGATCGATAAAGGACATCTCCTTCAGAAATGTCTGCTCTAAAAATATCATGAAAAACTTTATCCCTCTGTCCACCTTTTGCGAATTTTTTTCTATGTATTAGGCAAAGGGGGAATTTGACATAACACACTACTTAAAAAAATACGCATATTTCACAAATAAATTCGATTTAGATAAAGCAGCATCCATGCAC
>CANSAF010000056.1 GCA_947644645.1 uncultured Sporosarcina sp.
TTCAAAACGAAGACCTACGTGCGAAAACAATGATTTCACTTGCATCGCATATTCATCTTCCGTTTTATGTCTATACGTTTCCATGCGCCAATGATGCTTCAGTTCTTTTCCCTCATAAACACCGAGGACGATATTGGTATTCCCTGTATCCATCACTAAAATCATATTCTTTTCCTCACTAACTTCGACATTTTCCATCATATCATACCATATTTACACGAGAACTAAAGGACATAGCATCTCGCCATTTCTTTAAAAAAAGAACCGACCTTCCTATTAAAGGAAATAGCCGGCTCTTTGGATTGTTCGATTAATCTCTGCGCTCTTCTTGAATTGGATTAGATGGTTTATCTGAATACTTTCCATCTGTTCCCAAGTCTTTATTCAAATCACCGATTGACGGATCTTTTGGTGCGCCGACAGCATCTGATACTTCAGTTTGCTCGTCATTTTCTTCGTTCTCTCTTGAAGAATAAGTGCCATTACCACCGTTATTATCATAAGAACGTTCCGGTAATTTTCCATGCTCTTCTAAGTGGAGAATTTGTTCTGCATCTAACGTTTCAACTTCAAGTAAAGTTGTTGCGATTAAATCTAAAAGTTCTCTTCGCTCCGTTAAGATTTCTTTTGTACGCTCATATTGTTCTTTAATAATATACTGCATTTCTTTATCAATCTCATAAGCGATTGACTCAGAGTAATTTTGTTCAGAACTGAAGTCGCGTCCTAAGAACACTTCACCTTGTGATTGCCCGAATTGCATCGGCCCAAGCTTATCACTCATTCCGTATTCTGTAACCATTGAACGAGCAATGCCTGTCGCACGTTGGAAGTCATTATGCGCACCTGTTGAAACTTCACCAAGTACAATTTCCTCCGCCACACGTCCACCTAATAAACCTGCAATTTTATCGAGTAATTCTGGCTTCGTCATAAAGTAACGATCTTCTTTCGGTAACATAACCGCGTAACCACCCGCTTGCCCACGTGGAACAATGGTTACTTTATGGACAGTATCTGCTTCATCAAGCGTCAACCCAATGACAACGTGGCCTGCTTCGTGGAAAGCAACGATATTTCGTTCTTTCTCAGAAATGACACGGCTTGTTTTCGCTGGTCCTGCAATCACTCGGTCAGTTGCCTCATCAATATCAGCCATATCGATTTTCTTCTTATTACGTCTTGCTGCAACAAGTGCCGCTTCGTTTAATAAGTTTTCTAAATCTGCACCCGAAAAACCAGGTGTACGTTGTGCTAATGCTTGTAAATTAACCGATTCGTCTAATGGTTTATTTCTAGCGTGTACTTTTAGAACCGCTTCTCTTCCTTTAACATCCGGACGACCTACCGTAATTTGACGGTCAAAACGACCAGGACGTAGAAGTGCTGGGTCTAAAATGTCTGGGCGGTTTGTCGCTGCAACGATAATAATTCCTTCGTTTTCACCGAAACCATCCATTTCAACCAAAAGCTGGTTAAGTGTTTGTTCACGTTCATCATGACCGCCACCAAGTCCAGCGCCACGCTGACGACCTACCGCGTCAATCTCATCAATGAAAATGATACAAGGTGCATTTTTCTTCGCATTTTCAAATAAGTCACGAACACGTGATGCTCCGACCCCAACAAACATTTCAACAAAGTCTGAACCTGAAATCGAGAAGAATGGAACGCCTGCTTCTCCAGCAACTGCACGTGCTAATAATGTTTTACCTGTTCCTGGTGGTCCAACAAGTAAAATACCTTTTGGAATACGCGCGCCAACTTCAATGAATTTACGTGGATCTTTCAAGAAATCAACAACTTCAACAAGTTCTTGTTTCTCTTCATCTGCCCCCGCAACATCTTTAAAGCCAACTTTTTTCTTGTCGTCTGTATGAAGCTTCGCCTTACTCTTTCCGAAGTTCATCACACGACCGCCGCCTCCACCTTGCGCTTGGTTAAGCAAGAAGAAGAACAGAATAAAGATAATAATAAACGGAATTAAACCCGTAAAGAACGATAAAAATGCACTCTTTTCTGGTGCTTTTAAAAACTCTACTTTCGTATCTTTTGACGTTGCCGCAATATCACGAATATCGCCTAATAATGCTTCGTCATTTTGTGGAATATTCGTCAGGAATTCTTCTCCTTCTTCATATCCCTTCATCGTACCCCTTACTACATATACGAGCTGATCTGGCTGGAAACTAGCTTTTTCAACTTCACCTTTTTCCAACGCAGTAATAAACTCATTGTAAGTAAGTGGCTTCGTTTTTGGATTTGTTTTGTTCAATGAACCAAAAATCCCCATAATCGCAAGGAAAATTAATCCATATAAAATAAAGTATCGAAGTATCCGATTCATCCCAAAGCCTCCCCATTTCAGTCAATTACGCCTCGTGTTCATTACCCGTCAAATTTTGAACGAAAGAAATTTTTGTTCAAAACTCGCCAAATCTACGGAGGCTTACTATAAAATTCATTACATTCATCATTCAACTTTCCACTGATTTTATAAACCAATGAAAAATCTAACTTCCATTATAGGAAGTATAACAGAAAACTATTGTAAATCTTATCATATGTATGATTCAATCTACAAAGAAAATGCCTTATATTAGCAATTTTTCCTTTTAAACCGGCTAGATCTGTGAAAGACGAATTAGAAAGAATAAATTTCTTTCTTTAGCACGCCAATATATGGTAAATTTCTATATTTCTCTGCGTAATCTAAACCATATCCAACTACGAAAGCATCCGGAACATCAAAGCCGATATAGTCTGCTTTTAAGTTTACTTTTCTACCCGTTGGCTTATCTAGTAATGTGACGATTTTTACTGAATTAGCTTTTCTATATTTCATTAATTCCACAAGATAGCTCAGTGTTTTTCCGCTGTCGATAATATCTTCGACGATTAACACATCGCGACCTTCTACACTTGTGTTTAAATCTTTTACAATTTTAACTTCGCCAGAAGAAACCGTCGCATTCCCGTAGCTAGATACATCCATAAAATCTAACTCAATATATGCGTCAATTTTCTTGATTAAATCACTCATGAATGGCAATCCGCCTTTTAATACACCAATTGCCAGTGGGAATTTGTCTTGGTATTCTTCCGTAAGAATTGCACCAAGTTCACTCACTTTTGCTTGAATTTCCTCTTCTGATATTAAAACTTCTTCAATGTCATTTGCTAGCATCGAAATTCCTCCTAAAATTTAATGGGTCCCTACGACAAATATGTATTTGCTCTCGACCGTCTGTTCCTTCGTAAAATTGCTACCGTATCGCAATTTAGGTATCGCACACACTTCGTCAGAGTGCGTCACAACAACCGGTAGTCGATCACGTAAACTTCGACTTACCTTTTCATCTATAAATAATCTGGACAATCTTTTAGCATTTGTCATACCTTTTAATAAAATTCGATCTCCTTCTTTCCGATGACGAACGGAAAGTGGCAATGACAACTTTGACAAATTAAAAAAAGCGACTTCTTTCGCATTCAAAAGGACATCGTTTTTTACCTTTGTAACATCTTCCCAATATAACCATGTCTGTTCATCCCAGTCTGTTTTTTCCCCTTTTGGTAAAGGGATTTTCTTTCGTTGAATGTCTTGTTTAAGTTGGAAGTAAAACTGGTCATACGAACGGATAAATTGAAAGCCATCTGGTAAATCAATTGAGATATTCCCGTAATCGGAATGGAGATGTTCCATAAGTTGACGAATTAGGTCAGATTTATAAGATATAGCGTTATTTTCCTTATCATAAAGATAATTCAATAGTAGAGGAATCGCCCGCCTTTGTAAAGCAGTTGGCATACGACGAAATGCATGCACATGCATCGTAGGATATCCATCTTTCGTAAATATAATATGTGTTTCTATTTGTTCCTTCGCTAGCTGCTGTAAAAAACGTTCATCTTCTTGTAATTCATCCGTTAAAGGGACAATACTTTTCGCGACAGCTGGATTTTCTTCTAGGATAGAAGGTACGATATGATGTCTAAAACGATTGCGCATATAAGCATCTTCTTGATTACTTGGATCTTCGCGAAAAGGAACTTGGTGTTTTTTCGCATAAGCGTAAAGACTTTCCTTGCGCAGTGGTAAAAATGGACGCGCCAATAGACCGTGCTTTAATTTTCGATGAGTCGGCATCCCAAGCGGAGATACACCTTTTGTAATTTGCATGAGAATGGTTTCCAGCTGATCCTCGGCATGATGCCCAGTGACGAGCGTATCATAGCCATTTCTTTGCATCACATCATCAAAAAATGCGTAACGTCCTTCCCGACAGATTGTTTGAACATTGCCACCTGCACGTTTTAAGATCTCTGGAACTGGAACTTGCCCTCCGTAAAAAGGAATCGCTAGACGGGTACATAAAGATTGCACAAATTGACCATCTTCAGCAGATTCTTTACCCCTCAACATATGATCGACATGCACTGCACCTATATGAACATTAAAATGTGCTCGAAGTGTCCCTAAAAAGTGCAATAACACCATCGAATCCACACCACCCGAGCAAGCGACAAGAATTCGACTACCATTCGTCCACAACGAATGCATTTTTATAAATTGTTCAATTTCCTTATCGAATTCTTGCACACGCCATCTTCCTTTCAAATTCATCCATTCCATCGCTTGATCATCTTTTAGCGAACATTTGGACACTCACTAAAAGATGACCAAGAAATGACACTTATGAAATATTTGCATAAGGTGTAAAGCTCGACCATTCTGGTAAAACATGATCCATTTTTAAAACGAGTACCGTTCTATCATCCTCATTGGACTTAAACCCACGTTCTAATTCGCTAAATATCCGTTCCGCGATCTCTTCACAGCTACTTTGATGATATTTCTCTAGTATACCGCATAATGCTTTTTCTTGTAACTGTAATGAAAAATCACCGTTAAAAACACCATCCGTTACCATAACAACGATATCTCCTGCTTTTAATTGTTCATTTTTTGCTTCTATTGAAAGCGATGGCAAAAAGCCAACCGGAACTGAACGGCTTTCCAATGTTAAAAAGTCTGCCCCTCTTTTAATATACGTACTCATTGAACCTGCTTTCCACGACCATAATCTGCCGTCCTGCAAATCGATTAAAGCCAGATCTAATGTAGCGTACATATCATCCAAGCCATTTAAAGACATCATATAATGTAGCGTATGCATGGCCGTTTCAGGATTCATCTTCTTGTTTAGACATTCGCGCATTAAGCGAATCACTTTCCAACTCTCATGATATGCTTGAATATCTTGCCCCATTCCATCTGACAATAAAACAGCCACTAATCCATCATGAATCTGAAAAACTTCATAAGCATCTCCTGCGTAAAACGTGTCGCTTCCTGCAGCAACCATGACGCCATAGTCAAATGAAAATCTTACCGCAGATTCCACTACGACGCGCGTATGCATAAAAGGTTCTTCTTTGACCCCAGACATCGAAACTTTAAAAGGTTCTTTATAATAAGCTTCCATAATTGGCAATAAAAAACGTTCGGCAACTGTAGAATCCGTTTCAAAATGCCCTTTCTTTTCAGGCAAACAAAAGACGACTTTTCGATTCCCTGGCTCTTCTGACAAAACGTCTACTTGAAAATATTCGACATTTTGGGCTTCCAGCTTCTTCATAATTTCTTCCTCAGCGGATTTATAAACGGATAAGTCTTCTTTAATATCATGCATCACTTGATTTAAATGCGCACTCATATCTCGTAATTGTAAAGCGAGCATTTTTCGCCCATGTTGCAATTGATCTGTTAATAAACGATTGGCAATTTGCTCTTCCATTTCTTCTATTAACCCTGGATAGCGAACACATTTATACTTCATTTTCTCTTCTATACGATGTCGAGAGGTTTTCTTCATCGACGAATAAGATTGCTCCCACTCTTGAATAAAGCGACGCATATCACTATTCGGTTGTTCCCAGCACTTCGCATGACGGAAACAAGATTGACAAACTGTTGGAATCACTCTTTCTTCTGCCTCATTTAATGGATGTCGACCACTTTCCTTTCCGCTGACTAACATCGACATAAAATCGGAAAACTGCCTAAAATCTTGTAATTGCTCAGATAATCTTTCTTCAATCCACTTTTGCCTTTTTACTTCAACTTCATTTTTCGGAATAAACACTTGGCTAAGTGATTGCATCTTCTTTTTAGGAATCAGAAGAAAAATCAATGTACTAACACCAATTGCCGTAAAATGCGTATGATCGAGTGGCAGTGTTAAATCATAAAAGAAAAAGAAAAAAGAAACTGTCGCGGCACCAATTGCGATGCCTAACTTACCGAAATTCCTAAAGGCGCCAGCCATTAAACCTGTCATTCCGTAAACAGCCATCATTCCCGTAAAAGACATTTCTGCCAAACCGATAATTGTTGCGACAATCATGCCGACAGTAACCGCAAATGGCAAACCACCGACAAATGCCGCCGTCAATAAAAGTAAATGAATCAATACACCCGCAACTGCAACTTGTCCAATCACAATTCCTTTCATCCCCGTAACTGCCATCACACCAACAATACAAGCCGCACCGAGTCGTTCAGGTGTCCACTCGCCCCAAAAGAGACGATCGGCTGGTGGGAACGCTAAAAATAAAAAGAACGTCATAAAGAGTGCCAATATCACTTCAAATCCGATGAAAAACTGAACTTCTAAAGGGATTTTCCCCATATGCATCATGAGTTGCCAAACCAATTGTGTAGCAAATAGACAACTTGCAACAGTCAATTGAATGGACTTTTGAAATATTGAATAGCGAAGTACAAAATGAAATAGCCCAAGTTGGACTAAATGAATCATCGCTTGTCCAAAGCCGAGAAACACACTCCCCATCATCCCACCAATGAACACCCAAATTAATTGTTCTCTAAATCGAATACTCGCCAACGCCCAAACTGGAAGAAAAAACGGAACAGCTGCATCGAAGAGGACAGCTTGCGATAAGAAAAAAGAGCCAATCAAAAACAAAGTTGAAAGCATCATACTTAGCCATTTCTGTTTAATCCGTTCAATATAAGTACGAATTGATCGTGTCAATGGTCGTTCTAAATTGCTCGTTAATTTCATTTTCCATTCCCCCTATGTCTTCGTACTGAAGAGTATACATAGATGACAAGAAAGAATTTGTCTGTTCGTGACAAGACTATTAAAAAACTTTTCGACTGATTCCGAACTATTTTTCTTTTTATGAAAGGATTGACAATATGTATCATCATCTGTAGTATTATAAATGTTGTTTCACGGCGGCGTAGCTCAGCTGGCTAGAGCGTCCGGTTCATACCCGTAAGGTCGGGGGTTCGACTCCCTCCGCCGCCATCATCCAATCGACAATGCGATATTTTTATCGTATTGTCGATTTTTTTATAACAAAAATAGAAGGCTGGCAAGAAAGTCCGTTCTTAGACTTTCTTGCCAGCCTCCTTCTTCTATATAAAACATTTTTCTTACATTGAATAAACTAGCAAGTTACCCTCTTCTTGCGCCACGGCCACCGCGTTTTGATTCAGTCGCTCTTTTTAAAGTTGAAAGACGTTCTTCACTATCTTTCATGAAACGTGCCATTTTTTGCTCGAAATTCTCTGTTCTATTTGGACTTGGACGTCCTCCAGAACGGTTTCCACCACTTCCACCTGGGCGTCCACCACTTGGACGTTGTGGGCGTTGTGGACGTTCAGCTTCTGGTTTTGCTCTTCTAATTGACAGACCAATTTTACCATCAGCACCAACATTCATGACTTTTACTTCTACAGCGTCGCCAACTTTAAGATGTTCGTTAATATCTTTTACGTAACTATCCGCGACTTCACTAATATGGACAAGACCTGTCGAACCATCTGGTAACTCTACAAACGCACCGAAATTCGTGATTCCTGTCACTTTACCTTGTAACTTGCTATCTACTTCAATTGACATAAAAAAAATGCTCCTCCTTAAGATTTAAACAGATTTCCTTTTTGAGAAAACCCTTCTAACCATATTCACAAATCTGGACAGCAGACTAGATTCTACCTTCTATTATAGCGAACAAAAAAAGAGTGTCAATAAGACTACTCTTTTTCCTGTTCTTTCTTTTCAACTTTTTCCTCTTTTGGGGGTATTGAGAAAATAGTTTCATTTCCCTCTGACAAAAAATATTTTTGACGAGCAAGCTTCGCGATATATTCGTCATCGTTTAATTTTTCTAATTGCCTTGTGAGCATTAAGTGTTCGTCTTCTACATCAGCGAGCTGTGAAAGTAACACTTGTTTTTCTTCCTCTTTTTGCGCCAATATTTTATTTTGGTTAAAAAATATTTTACCTTGGATGGCAAATAAAACGATTGCGATCCCTGCAAATACAGCTAACCTACGACGTAACCGAACCTTTTGCGCCCTTTTTCGTTCTTCCTTTTGTTGCAAGGTGCGGACATAATCATTATTCAATTCTGTAACGTTTTTTGCTTTTTGTTTCGCTTGTTTTCGTACCATGTCTGCCCTTCCTTCCTTAACTCTCATTGAACACTATAGTAAATATAATATACTATTTCTCAGGCTTTTTAAAGTGTTTCCCGAAAAGTTTACGGAATATTAAAACAAATGGTCTTAAAAGCATTTCAAATAGGGCGAGCAGTCCCGTGATAATATTTTTAAACAACAAAAAAATCATACGGATTACTAATAAAACTGGCTTAACGAAAAGAAGCAAGAGAACCCGTCCTACAAAACGAAAAGGGCGATAAAAAAAAGCAATATACAAAAGTAAACCGCTTAGTTGTGCAAACGGGTCATAAATTCTCCATGCGCCATCACGTACCGTATATAAAATTGTAAACGTCCAAATTCCCGCTATTATCCATCCGAGCACTTCCAACACAATGCCATACTTTCCGATGAAAGAACGTTTTTCTGCATGGATAATACCTGTATTTATCATATCAATCAACGCAGCAGCAAGAATCCCCGTCCCAATCATTGCAAGTAAGCTGAAAAACTGAACGGATAAACTCATCCAAATAATTTATGGAGGAAACCGCGCGAACCGAAATCATCTTCATCGTATTGAAGTAGGCGAACTGTTCCTTCCAAGGTAAGTAGTCCTTTATCTACATCCAAATGGACGATACGCAGTTCCTCTCCTTGAATTTGTAGCAATCCTTGCGACGTGCGAACGATAAACTCTTCTTGGTCAAAGCGATCGATTGATTTTACGGATGTTAAGTCCATTCTCTTTCGATTTCTCATCGTTACTACATGATCACCAGATGGAATTGTGTACGTTGGGTTGTCTGTTTGAATTTGCATTTTTTATTCCTCCTCTGCTTGTACGTTCCGTTTATCATATGCAGCAAGGAAAAATAAAATAACTATTCAACAGGTCAATCTGATTTTATTGATAGAAAAAAAGCAAGGTGTTCAGAAAGCCATGACCTAGGCTTTCTGAATTTCTTCTTCGCGTATGATTGTATACATCGATTCCGCTTCATCTTTTTTAGTTGTGTTTTTAATCATATCTACACTTACTGTAACAATTTTTTGACCAAAACGAATTGAAATTTCGTCGCCTTCTTTGACAGTAGAAGAGGCTTTCGCAACTTGACCATTAATCTCAACACGTCCTTGGTCAGCCACTTCTTTTGCTAATGTTCTTCTACGGATTAACCTAGACACTTTCAAAAATTTATCGATTCTCATTTTACAGTTCCTCCCTTTTTCCGAGCTGCCAAAACTGCTCCAGCTCATCTAATGTATAATCACTGAAATTTCCTTTTCCATCGCGTACACATCGTTCCACAAACGTAAAACGCTTTTTAAATTTACGATTTGCATGAATCATCGCTTCTTCAGGCGATAATTGTAAAAAGCGCGCAACATTCACCGTTGTAAACAATACATCACCTAATTCATCTAACTGATTTTCTTTAGATTCATGATGAATTGCTTGCTGAAATTCCGTCCACTCTTCTTGAAACTTCTCGATTGCCCCGTCAACGTCTGGCCAATCAAAACCGACTTTTGCAGCTTCTTTTTGATAGTTTAATGAAGTTAATAATGACGAATGATGGCGTTCTTGTTTTTCTAATAAAGAATCCTCTTCATCCTTCTCACTCGCTTTAATAGCTTGCCAATTCTCAATAACATCGGTCTCATTCTCTACTTCAACATCGCCAAACACATGCGGATGGCGACGAATCATTTTCTCACCGATACTTTGCAATATATCTTCCATTGCAAAATAACCATCATCTTCGCCAATTTGCGCATGAAGAAACACTTGTAATAACACATCGCCAAGTTCCTCAATAACTCCTTCATCATCTTCACTTTCAATGGCTTCTAGTAATTCATGCACTTCTTCTATTAAATATTTTTTCAGCGTCGTATGTGTTTGCGCACGATCCCATGGACAACCGTCAGGCGCTCTTAATTGTGCAATAATTTCTCTAAATGAAGTCCATTCTTTCAATCGATCATCCAGTTGTAAAACAGGCGGTACATAAACGGTCGTTAAATTATTCACTTCTGTTTCACGATCCAATTCAAAGAGCGGTACAGTCGTCAATTTCTCCGCACTAGATCCTGCCGCTGTTACAATTGTTACTGGGTGATCATATGGATACTTTTCCATTAGCGATAACTTGACTTCTGAAGCAATAAACGAATCATACACTTGACCTATCAATATATGTTGTGTCATATGCACAGCATCCCGAGAGAAATCAGTGCCGTCTAATAATTGAAAGCCATCGATTGGATCAATACGTAATGCAGCAAAAATTGGATCTAAAAAACTGCTCCCACCAACAATATTTAATTGGACGAGTCCTTTTCTTTCCTTCTCCACAAGCAATTGAACAGTTTGCTCCGCCACGAGTGGGTGCCCCGGAACTGCGTAAGTTACTTCTTCCGTTTCACTTCGTAATATCAATGCTTCAACAATTTGTTCATAAACCGCTTCAAACGCATCATTTTCTTCATATAAATGGTCAAAACTTTCCATTTGAACGCCTTCAGTTTTTAATTCTTGAATGGCTGGATGTTCCGCCGTTCTCGCAATAATAAGCGATGCCGCTTTTAACTTTCGGTAAACACCAACCGATAATTGCGCCAAATCTCCCGCGCCCAAACCGATAATTGTAATAGGATACATATTTTCACCTTTTCTTCAATCTTAATTGTACTTTTGCTAATCGCTTTCCAAACGGTAGTAAATACCACTCTTTTTCCAACATAATTCTCGCTTTTAATATAACCAATAAAAATAAAACGCCACCGATTACAGATGAGGTCAACGCAATGATCGTAGCACTCAATCGTGTCGGTAAATTGACCAATAAAATCGTTTCACTCAAGAACATCCACGGCAAGACGACAATTCCCATACAAAGTGTTGCCACAAAAATCCATCCGTAAAAACGTAGAGGTGCAAGTTGAATCGCCCAGACTTTTTTAAAATAAATGAGCAAACAAATAACAATCATCATAAACCCGATATTACTCGAAATAGCTGCACCCGTAATTCCCCAAACCGGAACCAATAAATGATTGCCCATCACTTTCATCAAAAATCCGCCTATGAGTAAAAGTGTTGGAATTTTAATTTTTCCAGCGCCTTGTAAAATTGCCGTTAACGGCAATAATAAAGACAACCAAAAAATTTGAAACGAAAAAATAATCAACGCGAAAGAACCATCACGTGTTTCAAATAACATTTCATTCACATAGGGTAAAATTAACATCAATCCAATGGCTGCCGCCCAACCAAATAAACAAGCCGTTCGAAAAGTTACACGGATAAAAGGAACGGCTCCTCGTCCACTCCCTTTCGACGCATGATGCGCAATCAGGGGAACAATCGCAAGTGCCAATGTAGTAGCAACTAAAATCCCCATTTGCACAAGTGGTTGCCCTCGATCATAAATTCCTTTGGTCGCCATCGCCAGTTCTTCATTCACCCCGATGGTGACCAACTGATTTAAAATGGTAAACGAGTCCACTAATTGAAACAGCAACAAAATAAGCGAACTCGCACTCACACTTAAACTAACAATTGTTAATTCCTTTACAGTTGCCCAGACATTCACACTTTCAAAATGACTCGTAAAAGTACGGCGATAATAAAGCACCAAAATCAAAACACCTGTCGCCTCGCCAATCACCGCGCCCCACATCGCAATTTCTCCCGCTTGATAGAGCGTAGCACCAGAAGTCATCGCAATCCATGTACCGAATAATACAATTACCACGCGACTTGCCTGTTCGCCAACACTCGAAACAGCGACTGGCACCATTTGTCCATAAGCTTGGAAATTTCCTTTTAAAACCGATAAAAATGGCATGATTAAAACAATATAAGCACTCACTCTTAATAAGCTGACAAGTTGCGGATCTCCCATTGCATTTGCCAAAGAAGGTGCAAATCCTCGTAAAAGTAAAAAGAAAGCAATCGATAATAATAATAAATAGATAAACGCAATCCGCATAATTGCCTTTGCTTTGCCTTCATTTTGACTGCTGGCAAGCAATTTGGAAACAGCTACAGCGAATCCATAAGACGTCCATATCATGAAAATCCCGATAAATGGGTAAACTTGTTGATAAATATAAAAACCTTTGTCGCCAACAAGATTTTGATAAGGGACACGATAAATCGCACTTAATATTTTAACAATAATGGCTGCAATTGTTAAAATAGAGGCCCCTTTCATAAACGTCTTCATATCCCAACGTTGGCTCATACATGTACCTCACTTCTTTTCTGACTCTCGTTAAGTATACCACCCGATTGGAAGAACTGAAATTTTTTACAAACTAGAATGGCTTTCAGTTGTCATTTATTCATAAATGTTTCAGTCCGCATTTTATAAACTATTATTGAAGTTTATTTCCAAAAAATTAGGGTAATAAATATAGCAATTACATCTCGAAATCATTTTATTAAACAAGGGGGTGGAATTCGCTGTAATATATAACGCATAAAAAATCAAATTAAGAACGTGTTTTTATCTTCATTTTTAGCATTTGTTACAAAAATATGTATATCGTGGTTTCTAACACAGTTCGACAACATATTTTTTTGAAATAAGATACGATGGATTTTGTGTGTTTCTTGAAGGTCTATCATTCAATAGAATTGCTATTAAAAATATGGAGGAAATCGTTATTATGCAGAAATATTTATTAACGAAAAAAATATATATTGTTAGGAAGTTTATGTATGTGATGGCTAAACGACATGGATATACCCATCCTTCCGTTGTTTCTTGCAGCCAAAAGTTAGATACGTTGCTCAATCGATATCACGGATTTAAATTATGACAAGATTTCATGCAATATCCTTTATGATAAAACGGGCGCTACTAGAAGTTCTTACAAAATTCTAGTGGCGCCCGTCTTTTATCATTAATTTTCCATTTGCTTTGCTAAAAAATGAGCAGCTGTTTCAATTGCTTTTTCCTCTACATCACCTAAGAAATGCACTTTGGAAAATAAATACACTGCACCAATCGGGTCCCCTTCCGCAATAATTGGCGCGATACAGTAAGATTTTACTTGCTCGATTTGACCAGGAACCCACTCAATCGACTTTTCCAGCTTCTCCATGACAATTTTTCGTCCTATAATAATCTCTTCAAGACTTGGCGCTAATTGTCGATTTAAATATTCCTTTTTAGATGCACCGGAAACAGCAATCATTTCATCCCGATCACTAATTAAAGCTGGCGTTCCTAATGTTTCATACAATGTTTCAGCATACTCCTCAGCAAACTGACTAAGTTCTGATATCGGTGAGTACTTCTTTAAAATCACTTCACCTTCCCGGGCGGTGAATATTTCAAGTGGATCGCCTTCTCGAATTCGTAATGTCTTACGAATTTCTTTAGGGATCACTACTCTTCCAAGATCATCGATTCGCCGGACAATTCCCGTTGCTTTCATAATAAATTGCCTCACTTTCCAAGAAATTCTTTTGCTTTCTCAGTATGCATCATAAGTGGGCAAATTATGCAATCAGGGTTTATAGAATGTCTAGGCGCAAGACGTCTCCATTTTTTTATACATTGATTTTGCGTTACTTTACGATTAATTGCTAATGTTTTTCCAAAAACAGTTAAGCTTCTCCATGTATTTCTGCACTTATTAGACGGCTGCTTCTTTTATTGCGCCCGGCAATAATTCCATCAGTGATTCTAAAACATCAAATTCTGTTTGCTTACCTGTATGTTTTTCATCTACCGTTAAGACAAGTTGTGCGCCATCCATCGAGAATCCCACTGCACGCCCTAATGTCATCGCATCATTTAATAATTTAGCGCCATCTGTTTGAGCAGTTCCTTCCATTGAAAAGCGTATTTCAATTTTTGTTTTTGGCTTTTTAATCGATTCCACTTTCGCAATACGTGCTAAAACTTTTATTCTTGCGATACGCAATAACAGTTCAGCTTCAAACGGCAAGTCCCCGAAACGGTCAATCATTTCATCGACAAGCTCTCGGTAACTTTCCTCATCGTCAATGGCTTTCACACGTTTATACATTTGAATTTTTTGATAACCATCTTTAATATATGTTTCTGGAATATATGCATTCACTGGTAAAGAAATTTCTACATCTACAAGATTTTCTTTAGACACACCAGTTTGTTTTTCCTCAATCGCTTCTTGTAGCATTTGAGAATATAAATCAAATCCGACAGAGTCAATAAAGCCATGCTGTTGTGAACCGAGTAAATTTCCCGCGCCTCGAATCGACAAATCTCGCATTGCGATTTTAAAACCAGATCCTAGTTCCGTAAATTCTTTAATAGCCTGCAAACGATTTTCCGCAACTTCCGTTAATACTTTATCGGGTTGGTAAAGGAAATATCCGTAAGCAACACGATTCGAACGCCCAACACGGCCACGTAATTGATACAGCTGCGATAATCCCATCCGGTCTGCATCATGTACGATTAATGTATTGACATTCGGAATATCGATTCCCGTCTCAATAATCGTCGTCGTAACAAGCACATCGAACTCACCTTCAAGGAAACTCAGAATGGTTCCTTCCAAAACGGACTCCGTCATTTGGCCATGTGCATAACCGACACGCGCCTCTGGAACGAGTTGTTTAATTTCATCCACACGTTTTTCCATATCTTCAACGCGGTTATACAAATAAAACACTTGTCCTCCGCGTCCCATTTCTCGCTCAATCGCTTCACGTATAAGTGGAAAATTATGTTCCATTACATAAGTTTGAACTGGGAAACGGTTTGCTGGTGGTGTTTCAATGACCGATAAATCTCGAACGCCTAGCATCGACATATGCAAAGTTCTCGGAATTGGCGTTGCTGTTAATGTTAATACATCGACATTTGTCTTTAACTGTTTTAAACGTTCTTTATGCGTTACACCAAATCGCTGTTCTTCATCGACAATTAATAAGCCTAAATCATTGTATACAACATCTTTTGAAAGTAAACGATGCGTACCGACGACAACATCGACAGTTCCCGCTTTCAAGCCTTTTAATGTTTCTGTTTGTTCTTTCCTCGATTTGAAACGATTTAATAAGGAAACTTCTATCGGAAAACCTTCGAATCTCTCTTTCATTGTTTCATAATGCTGTTGTGCTAAAATCGTCGTTGGGACAAGAAACGCAACTTGTTTGCCATCATTGACTGCTTTAAACGCCGCACGAATCGCAACCTCTGTTTTTCCGTATCCAACATCTCCACATAATAAGCGGTCCATCGGTCGAATATTTTCCATATCTTTTTTAACTTCTTCTATAGAACGCAGTTGATCATCTGTTTCCTTATGAGGAAAGGCATTTTCAAAAGAACGTTGCAAATCATCATCTTGCGAAAAGGCATAACCTTTTTCGGCTTCACGTTTGGCATAGAGCTTGATTAAATCATCCGCAATATCTTTAACCGCTGCGGATACTTTGCTTTTGGTTTTTTTCCAAGCAGTACCCCCTAGTTTGTGTAAAACGGGTTCACTCTCGCCAGAACCAATATACTTTTGAATTAAATCAATTTTATCCGTCGGAACATAAAGTTTATCGCCTTCACGAAAATGGATTTCTAAATAGTCTTTTTCAATTTTCCCTTGAGACATATTTTCAATGCCAATATATTTTCCGATTCCATGATGCGCATGTACAACGTAATCGCCTGGTTTTATCTCAGAATAACTTTTAATGCGTTCAGCATTGGATACTTTTTGTGGACGTGCTTTACGCTTTGGTACCCCTTTAAATAATTCCGCATCCGTGATGACTGCGATTTTTTCCTCAGGTGCTTCAAAACCTTCCGATAGCTCACCGTCGATAATAAAAACGCCGCCAGTTTTAGACTGGGCACCTGTTAAATTAGCAGGAATTTCATAGTCTTCAAAAATCCCTTGAACTTTTCGCATTCTTTCCTCACCGTCTACAAGTACATATACCGTAAACTGTTGACCAAGCCAACGTTCAACTTCTGTTTTTAACATTTGCATTTGCCCTTGGAATTGTTGCATTGGCTTACACGACATTGTAATTGTTTCGCTCGTTGCCACACCTGGTACTTTTCGGTCAAATAAAGATAAATAAATTTTATGCTGTTTGAGCATATCGTTAATTTCATTGAAAGTGAAAGATAATTTTGCGCCGTGAACAATCTTTCCTTCTTCAATTAGAGATACAGACCACTCTTCCTCTTCCGCCTCAATAGATGACAATACTTCGGTGACGCGCCCGATTTCATCAAAGACGACAATCCCTTCTTCGGTAAAATATGTCCCAAGCGAAGTAGGTGCATCTTCTGCAAAAGAAGCATATTTTAAAATCCCTTCCGGAACATTTCCTTCTTTCATTAAAGCAATATCATGGTTCATTTGCATCGTTAACAGTTCTTTAACTTCTTCACGACTCACTTTTTGCAAACTAATTGCTAATTCCTCTTCCAACCTTGCAGCCATTGCCTGCAAATCTTCCGTAGACCATACGAATTCTGAAGCAGGAAGAATCGACACCGTCGTCAGCTTTTCTAAAGAACGCTGATCTTCTGCCGAAAACGTTCGAATCGAATCGATATCCGTATCGAATAATTCAATCCTGATCGGGCTTTCTAAATGAGGAGGATATAAATCTAATATCCCACCGCGCAGCGCAAATTCTCCTGGCGCAGTCACCATTTCCTGTCTTGTATAGTTCATTGCCGTTAATTTTTTCAGCCATTCGTCGATATCGATTGTATCGTTTAAATTTGCCACTAAACTATTTTTTAGCCAGCGTTCTTTGTTCGGAAGTAGCCTTCTCATCCCAGCAATAGGCGTAATGTAGATTCCCTTCCCACCACGTACCATATGATCGACCGTTTCAATCCTTTGTGCACGTAATTCATAACTCGATACAGAAAATTCCGCCGCAACTAATTCTTCTGCCGGATACAAATACACATCTGTTTCACCAAACATTTTTGTTAAGTTTTCATATATACGCTGCGCTTGATAAAGATTCGGCGCAACGATTAATAAAGGCTTTTCAAGTGATTGTTGTAAAGCCTTTAAAAAGACTGGCTTTGCACCGCCCGATAACCCCGTAATTAGCGGTTGGATATCCCCACGTTTTATATGATTTGCCAACTTTTCTATATTATTTTTTTCTATATAGTCCTTCAATAATGCTTCCATTCATAAACACCTATCTTTCGTATGAAACTGTTTAGAAAATTTCCTAGACGTTCCCCTTTTAATGATTGATTCATCTTTCGTCGATTTGGATATCATTCTCCCAAAACATTCAAATCCAGCCATCCTCATTGAAGATGACCGATTGATCAAAAAAAATGTAGAAAAGCCCCCGTAAATTTATACGCTAAAAGGGGCTGTCCTATCAATTGAAAATTTCATTCTCTCATAAGGTGAAACTTCAATCAGTGGGGGTTTTCTTCATCCCCCACTGATACGAAAGAACATAGGCTAAGTTCGTCACGTCCTGATGCCTTCGCCTATGTGACCAACATCCTGTTGCCCCGAACCAATCGGGCTTTTACGGACAGTTGATCTCCCACTTATCTTTAGCGCTTTTGCTTAAATCTTGAAGTGGGAGTCTTATGACGTACAGGATGTACTAATGCCGACGATGCCACAGGACGTGGCGGTTTTAGTCGGCCTGTCCGTTAATGCAGGATAAAATCTTCAATTGATTGCTATAGATTTTTTCATAATTTAAAGCAAATTTTACAGTCATTCGCGCCCAAAAGGGAAACAATGAGACGAAGCTGGGCGGTATTCAGAAAGTTAATGAATATACTTTCTAGACAAGCGCATTATTGCAACCACTTCTTCAGTGTGTAGTAGTCCGGAAACTGCTGTAATGCTTTTTCGCATTGCTCACAAATACAACGAACAATGACAGTACCATCTTTCTGATAGGTCAAAAATTCTTCCCCACTCACATTTTCATCTAGTTTCTCAATCAACGCCAAAGCTTCTTTCGCCGACTCAAATGGAAGGGAACCAACTTCAGTCTCACAATGTCTGCAATGATAATGAACCATCCCATTACCCCCTGCTCTTTTCTTATTAGTATAAGCAGTTTGTAATTGATTTATGCTTCACATCATTTTAATTGTACTCGTTCATCACTTCTAAAAAAGAAGTTTTCAACCATTCCACACAAGCATCCGCACTTTTATCAATCATATTTTGAATTTCCGGCTCTTCTTCTTTTCTAAAGTCAGCAAGAACATAATCCACGACCTTCATCCCGTTTGTCGGGCGACCGATGCCTAGTCGAATCCTTTTAAACTGGTCCGTGCCCAGATGTTGAATAAGAGATTTCATCCCATTATGACCGCCTGCACTCCCTTTTTGGCGCAGTTTTAATTCCCCTGGTGGAAAATCCAAATCATCATATAAAACAACAATATCTTCAACATCCACATCATAATAATCCATTAAAGGACGTACACATTCACCCGATAAGTTCATATACGTAAGCGGTTTAACGAGCATGACCTTACCTTCGGGGCGATGAATAACTGTATACATGCCATTAAACTTCGATTGCATCGACGTTGCACCTAAGCGATCCGCTAGTTCATCAATTACTTGAAACCCAATATTATGACGTGTTTTTTCATATTGTTTTCCTGGATTTCCAAGACCTATTACCATTTTCATTAAACGTCTCTTCCTTTTACATAAATTTCAATTACCATCCCACTCGGGGACAAAAACAGAAAAGAGGCGCACGGAATTCCGTACGCCACTGTATAATTATTCTTCTTTTTCGCCAATTACCTCTGGCTCTACGTCTGTATCCGTAGCAGAATCATCGAGTGCTTCTAACTCTGCCTCCGTACGCGGTGCCGAGATTGTTACGAGTGCATAATCATCTTCGTTTAAAATTTCAAACTTAGATTTCTCTCGAATATCGGCAACAGTCAATGTGTCACCAATATTCAACTCTGTAACATCAACATCGAATGTTTCTGGAATGTCAGATGGCTTTACTTTAATATCTAATTCCCAGTTAGGCTGTTGAACCGTTCCGCCTTCTTTCTCACCGGCCGATTCTCCAACTAAGTGAATTTGAACGCTAACTTCTAGCTCTTCCGTCAAATTAACTTCCAGGAAGTCTGCATGTACAATTGTCCCTTTCAGAACATCTGTCTGATAGTCACTTAAAACGACGTTCAGCTTTTGGTCATTTAACAACAGTTGAAGAACTCCATTTCTACCTGTCTCGCGTAATGTTTTAATTAAATCACGCTCTTGAACCGAAATTGACGTTGCTTCAGTTTTATAACCATAAACAACGGAAGGTACAACACCTTCGTTTCTCAATGCTGTTAGTGTTGAATGCTGCTTCGTAATTCTTTCTTTTGCTTGTATAGTAGAACCCATTTTACATAATCACCTTTCTATAAGTAAGTTATTAAGTAAATTGTTTCACAATTCGAGCTAATTACTACGTTACAGCATGACCCAAAACTTGTCAATCAAATAGCGTACTTACAGATTTTTTCTCAAACACACGAATGATTGCAGCCGCTAATAATTTCGCAACAGAAAGCTGCTTAATTTTAGGTGACTTTTTATCTTCTTCTAATTGAATTGTATTTGTAATGACAAGTTCTTTAATTTTTGAGTTGTCAATACGCTCAATTGCTGGACCTGATAAAA
>CANSAF010000057.1 GCA_947644645.1 uncultured Sporosarcina sp.
TAAATACATTGTTAGATGAAGTGGGTGTTGCATATGAAACGACAGAAAGAAGATTTAAACAACCATTCAAGTACCGTGGACACGCTCACTGATTTTTCATTATTACAGTTGTTTCAAATCCATGATTCGGGCTTTCCAATTGGATCTTATACGCATTCGTATGGAATGGAAACGTATATTCAAAATGATTTAATTCGCACGAAGGAAGAATTGGTGGATTATTGTACGTCTTATTTATTCCAAAATATGGTGCATGGCGATGCAATCTTAATACAAGAAGCTTTCGATGCGACTTTGGAAAAAGATGTAGAAAAACTACTCGAATTGGAAGAATTATGCGGTGCAATGAAGCTTGCAAAAGAATCTAGAGATGCAAGTGTGAACGTCGGTCGACAGTTTATCCGAACGATTTCTCCGCTGCAAGATGACCTGTTTTTGGCGGAGTGGAAAGAGAGAATTGACAGTCAGTCGATTAAAGGTCATTACGCCATTTTATATGGAATTTATAGTGCTGTTACAGGAACGAGCAAGCGTCATGCAGTTTTAACATTTTTGTATGCAACACTTAGCGGACTTATTCAAAATGCGGTGCGCTCTGTTCCGTTTGGACAGAATACAGGTGTACAAGCGATGCATAAATTAATAGGACCGATTACGGAAGCGACTGAGTTCGTATCGACTTTAACATTAGAAGATATTAGCAATAATGCACTTGGCATTGAACTTGCTTCGATGCAACATGAATATTTATTTTCAAGATTATTTATTTCTTAAACAAGAAGGGACAGTGTTTGAATATGAAACCAGTAAGAATTGGAATTGGTGGTCCTGTTGGATCAGGAAAAACTTCTTTAACAGACCAACTCACACGTGCAATGCATAAAGACTATAATATTGGGGTCATTACAAACGATATTTATACACGTGAAGATGCACAATTTTTAATGAAAAATGGAATTTTAGAAGAAAACCGTATTATTGGTGTTGAGACGGGTGGTTGCCCACATACTGCAATTCGTGAAGATGCATCTATGAACTTTGCGGCGATTGATGAGATGAAAGAACGTTATCCAGATTTAGATATTATTTTTATTGAAAGTGGCGGCGATAACTTATCTGCAACATTTAGTCCAGAACTTGTAGACGGTTATATTTACGTGATTGACGTAGCAGAAGGACAAGATATCCCACGTAAAGGTGGTCCTGCTTTAACACGTTCTGATTTATTGTTAATTAATAAAACGGAATTAGCACCTTATGTAGGTGTAGATTTAGAATTAATGGATAGCGATACGAAAAAGATGCGCGGTGGCCGTCCTTACGTATTTGCGGACGTAAAATCACAGAAAAATGTCGATCAAATTGTCGATTGGATTAAGCACTATATGTTATTAGAAGGTGCAGATTCAGCGGGGAAAAATGCTTAAACCATCGCGTTACCGCCACAACGGAAAACTCGATTTAGCGTTTGAAGTAAGGAGAGGCTATACGCGCATGCCTCATGTTTTCCAACAACCGCCATTAAAGGCAAGTCGTGAACTGTATGAAGGAAAAGATCCGACAGTGACCGTTTATTTAATGGAGTCATCAGGTGGAATGGTGGCGGGCGACCGCAATGATATTACACTGAAATTAGCACCTGAAAGTAAGGTTCGTTTAATTCAACAATCTGCATTGAAAATTTATCCGTCCCATACAGGAGAGACTTGTTTCCAAAGAATAGACGTTGATATTGATGAAGATGCGCGTCTTGAATGGATGCCAGAAGTTATTATTCCATTTGCTGACGCCAAATTTCAAGTTGATACAACGCTCAGATTAAAGGAGAGTTCTACTGTTTTATGGGGAGAAATCATCGCGCCGGGACGTGAGAAACGCGGCGAAATTTATGATTATGAATCATTTCGCTCAAACTTTAAAGTGTATGTAGAGGAAGAATTAATTGCTTTCGACTCCCTTCATTTCTCACCAAATGAAGCAGATTTACGACGAGTAGGTGTGCTAGAAGATGCGATGTATATCGGTTCAGTTTGGTTAATTTCCCCGAATGTCGATCAAGTTGATGTGCGTGCATTTCAAGAAACATTGCGCGTAGAAGAAGGCTTACAGGCAGGAATCACACGCTTAGAAGGAAACGCGATCCACTGTCGCTGGCTAGGCCGCGAGCAATGGTCTTTACAAGAAGAAATGAAACGCGTTTACGCAGCATTAGCGGAATTAGTATAAGAAGAAGCACTTAGAGAGTCTGATCTGGACTTTTTTAAGTGCTTTTTTAGATGTGGGAAGTTGTTGTGAACTCAGCACCTCTTGATGTAAACTTGTTCCCCGCCAAGTTCTCTCCACTTCAAAATCTACTCCACTATAAATTCCGCAGCAACCATCACTTCGTAATAATGCTCATCTTGTGAGGACAAGCTTTTCACAAGTCTATATTCGCCGGGAGGCAGTAGAATATCGAGTTGTTCCACCGAAAAGACTTGCTGAATTTCATCGCCCGAAAATAAAGTTTGTCCAAAATCTTTAAAGCGTTGATTTTCGTAAAAAATTTTGTCTGAATAAGTGATGATATACCAAAGGTTATCTTTTTTAATTTCTAAATGGTAAAAGTCGCCGATATTATAATCCACATCGCTATTATTTTTTACTGTAGTTGCAATGACAGATGGCGAACCATGAAAGATTGTTTGACCGAGTGAAAGTGCGATGCCATTTTCAGTTACTGACATGAATTGATCGGGTGAAGGATCTTGTAATGTTGAAATCGTATTATTTGAAGCGCAAGCAGTTAATGTAAGTAATATGATTAGCATGGATAAAAAATGTTTCATAAAATCACCCCTGACTTTAGAATATGTTATCATCTAAAAAATTCCTTGACGTAGCTCAACTGTGGATAATTAAATTTCAAATAAAACTTATCCACATGTAGATAAGTTCTTACGTTAACGAAAGTATTCTTAAAAGTTTGAAACGAATATTTAAGTTATCCGTATATTATATAAAGGGGTGCGGATGATGAGAGAGAGTCTTGAAAATAAACAGATGGAATTATCGATGATTCGAAATGAACGGGACCGGGTGCAACGTCGATTAAATGCGGCTGAGTTGAAATTACAAGAAGCAAGTAAAGTTCGTGACCAATTATATAAAAGATTATCAAAAGAACAGCAGGATGTTGTGAAATTAGGTAAATTTTCGATTCGAAATAAAATTCACGAGTGGACGGGAAAATTGGATGAACAAATGGAAAAAGAAATCGCAGAAGTTGCGGATGCTGAAATACGCTTTAACGAAGCAGAAAATGCTGTAGTCGAATTAGAACAGGAAGTACAGGCATTTCGAAGTGAAATAAAAAATCCGGATTTTACTTATATTGATGAAGAATGGGCGGATTTTTTACAGGAAAAAGAAACTTGGATTCGTCGTTATGATAAGAATGCCAGTACTTTATTACATAAAATTGCAAATGAACGTGTAGCGACTCAGTCGATTTTACGAGAAGTGAATGAGGCTGTAGATGCTGGAAATAAAGCAGTTCACGCAATAGATCGTGCTTTGGATAGTCTGGATTCGGCAGAAGGGATGTCGATTTGGGATACATTTTTGGGAGGTGGACTCATTGTTTCTGCTTTAAAACATTCGGAAATTGGTGAATCAGAAGACCACATTCGCCGTGCTTCGAAAGCGTTACGTCATTTTGAAACGGAATTGATGGATGTTCAAAATACGAACGTCGAGTCATTTGCGATCAATCAAAAAGATATTTTTACATTTACCGATATTTTCTTTGATAATATGTTTTCGGATTTTATTGTTCATTCGCGAATTACCGATACAAAAGATCAGTTGACTGATGTATTATCGGAAGTTCGTCGTGTGCTCAGTCAACTGAATAGGAAAAAAGATGAGTTGAATACTGCTTTGGAACGTTTAGATTTGGAAGAGCGAGGCGTGATTGAACGCTAATAATCGAATGCTAAAAACTCAATTCGATTGCCAAATGGATCATTCGTAAAAAATCTTGTGCGTCCGTTAATCGGTGCATCTTCTTGAATAGAATAATTGGCTTTTTCCAGTCGTAATTTTAAAGTTTCTAGCGCATTGACGGTAAAACCGGGATGCGCTTTTTTAGCGGGTAAAAAGTCTTCTTGAATACCAATATGCACTTCTTGCGCTCCTATTTGAAACCAACAACCGCCACGCCCTTGTAGGTTTTCGGGCTTTGGAATTTCTGTCATGCCAAGTATCTCGCCGTAAAAACCTCTCGCTTCCTCTTCCGAATTTGGTGGCGCTGTAATTTGGATATGATCAATACTTGTAATCAAAGAATTCAAATCGAATCCCTCCTTTATAGGGTGTAACTTAAGCTTAGCCTTTAATTGGTCGTGCTACAATTTCAATTTTTTAATACAAGGTCATTAGTAAATTTTATGTCTTTCTAATTTTCTGATAAAATATTATGATAATAAATATTTTTATAAAATTTTCCGAAAATAAATCACTTTACAAGTCATTTATACATAGTGTACTATATAACTAATACAGTAGAACGTGAAGGAGTTGAGAATATGAAAGTATGGCAAGGATTATTGATGAAAGAGCGATTGTTAATGAGAGGATGGTTTTATGCGACAATCGCATTTATGACATTGCTAACATTTGTTTTACCAGTGTTCTTAACCTTATATTTCAAGTTTTCTTCGAATGAAATAAAAGAAGGTTTTACCGCAATCACAATATTTTGGTTTCTATTCGTCATATTTATTCCAGCAATTATTTTAATGGTGAGTGTAGGAAAAGAAGTCGAGCGCCCGGATATTTGGTTACATTCGAAAAATACAATTTTTACATTATTTGGTGTGAAAACCCTTTATGCAAGTTTCGTTGGTGCAGTAAATATTGTCATCTCTTCGATTTTTATCATTTTATTGTATACGGTGCATTTAGAGCCATTTCGACTTGTATTATCAGAAGCCAACCTTCTTTTTTGGTTGTTATTTTTAATCAGTCTCTTCTTTCTTTCAATTATTTTAATGATGGTCGGACTATTATTTAGAGTTGTTTATTTAATATTACGTCCGTATACGAAGAAAATAACTGGGCTTCTTACATTAGGTCTTTTATTTTTCTTGGCATGGGTTGCAGAGAAATTAAGTAGTTCAAAGATTTATCAAGAAATTGCCACATTCGGAAAAATCGGGAATGTATCGGAAAGTCAATTTTATCTTGGAGATGAATCTTCTTATTTATGGATTGACGCATCACTTTTCTATGTAGGTGAAATTGTGTTAAATATAGGATTTGCAAGCTTGTTGTTTATCACTGCCGCACTGCTATTTGAAAAGAAAGTGAGGTTATAAAATGAACATAATGAGGTGGAAAGGTCAGTTTAAAAAAGAGTGGATTATGATGAGAACGAATATTTTTATTTACGCCATGATTAATTTAATCGTTGTGATTGGTGGACCATTTTTATTACGAAAAATATTCGATGGATCTACTGATTTTTATGACGATACGCTGATTATCGGCGGACTTTGGCTTGTAGCTGGCTTATTTATTGGTGTTGTTGTCTTACTAATCAGTTTAGAAAAAGAAATGAAACAGTCTTATATATGGTTGCACTCACCAGCGTCGATGTTAGAACTTGTGCTTGTGAAAGCTGTGTTTGCGGTGTTTGTAACAGTTATTTTATTAATATGGTGTCAGCTCATTATGGCGGGGATGTTCGTTTATGCGGATATGACTTTGGCAGTGAGTTATTTAGAGGCTTTTCTTACGATGATTAATATTATTGTCGTGATTGTTGCCAATTCAATTTACAGTATGGCTGTTTTATTTTTCTTTTGGGCAATTTACCGAGTATTACACGCAAGAACGAGAACGTTTGGTTTTGTTATTGCATTTGGACTTTATATCATTGTTGCGGTTTTATGGGAGAAATTACGCGGAGTAGGATTTTTTAAAGTACTTGCGAATATCGAGCCGATTCATTTAACAACAACGATATTTTCCTATGATCAAACTGAAATCTTTACGGGTCTCGTTTCAGAGAGTGTGATAAATTCGGTGGGCAGTGTTGTTTTTTACAGTTTGTTAACCGTGCTTCTTTTTTGGCTAGGTGCACAGTTATTTGAAAAGAAAGTGAGGTTATAACGATGGGCATGGACTTTTTACCAGACAAACCAATTTACCAACAGCTCATCGAACGGATTACGGGGGATATTATTCGTGGTACATGTCAACCAGGTGAAAAATTACCATCAGTTCGCGAATATGCAATGGAAGCTGGAGTCAATGCGAATACGATGCAGCGCGTTTATAAGGAGCTGGAGCAAATGAAAATTACGGAAACAAAACGGGGACAGGGGTCATTTGTGACGAGCGATATCGAAAGAATAGATGAGCTTCGCGATGAAATGAAAGAACAATTAGTACAAAGCTTCATCCAAAATATTGAAGCATTGGGGTTTTCAACATCAGAAATGATGGATTACTTACAAAAAAGGGGTGGCCAAGATGATTGAGCTAAAAAATATTTCCAAGAAATATGGCGGACGTCAAGCCCTTCAAAATGTGACTTTGACAATTCCACAAGGGAAAATCATTGGATTGGTCGGCGAGAATGGGAGTGGAAAGACGACACTGTTGAAGCTCATGGCGGGATTATTGACGCCAGATGAAGGCAAAGCAACATACGGCGGCAGTCCAATCACGCGTAGAATTGCTGAGCATATTGCTTATATGCCAGATACAGATCTTTTTTATCCTTATTTTACAGTTCAGCAATTATTCGATTTTTACGCTTCACAATTTGATGATTTTGATGTTGTGAAAGCGAAAGAGATTGCCCAGTTTTTAAATATCTCACTCGATGCTAAGATGAAGCATTTATCAAAAGGGAATCGTGGACGTGTAAAAATAGCAGTAACACTTGGGCGCGAAGCAAGCTATTACTTGTTGGATGAACCATTTTCAGGGTTAGATCCAATGGTTAGGGCTGATATTGCAAAAGGGTTAATTCGGTTTACAGATATTGAAAGACAAACTGTTATTATGACGACACATGAAATTAGGGAAATGGAGCCTTTATTAGACGAAATGGTTGTGTTAAAAGGTGGTCAAATGATCGCATCTGAATCAGTAGATGAAATTCGTGATGTATATGGTATGGATGCAACGAGTTGGATGATGTCTTTATTTAGGGAGTAAAGATGAAAAGGGAGGAATGGCGAAATGGAAATCCTATTTATTAGTTTTTTAGTAGGAGTTGGTCTTGTTTTGGCAGGTTTCGGTTTTTTCATCATGAAGAAGTTTTATCATAAATTGTGAAGCAAAAGGGAGAGGGCAGTCATATGGATTCAAAACCAGTAGTAGAACTCCAAAATTTAACGAAAGTCATTGGGCAGAAAAAGATTATTGATAACTTGAATTTGTCTTTATATCCCGGTCAAATTACGGGATTTCTAGGACCAAACGGGGCGGGTAAAACAACGACGATTCGAATGATGGTCGGGCTCATGAAACCGACAAGTGGGGATGTATTGATTGAAGGAAAATCACTTACGACAGATTTTGAAGAAAGTATTTCAAAAGTGGGCGTCATTGTCGAAAATCCAGAGATGTATAAATATATGTCCGGGTATAAAAATTTAGTTCATTTTGCAAGAATGCATGACGGTGTAACGAAGGAACGAATTGACGAAGTCATTGCACAAGTTGGTATGCAAAATCGCATTCATGAAAAAGTTTCAACTTACTCGCTCGGGATGCGTCAGCGTCTAGGTCTTGCGCAAGCATTGCTTCATAGACCGAAATTTTTGATCCTAGATGAACCGACAAATGGATTGGATCCTGCCGGTATTCGGGAGTTTCGTGTGTATTTAAGAAGTATTGCCGAAAAGGAAGGTGTGTCCATTTTCGTATCGAGTCATATGCTATCGGAAATTGAGCTCATGTGTGACCGCATTGCGGTTATTCAAAATGGTCAACTTTTAAATGTCGAAGAAACAGATACGATCAATGAAACCTATTATTATATTGAAGCAAGTCCAATTGAAAAAGTTGAACAATTACTGACTGGAGAACGACTGAATAACGGTTTACTCGTTCAAATGAATAAAGAGGAAGTTCCAATGATGGTGGGAAATCTTGTTGCTGAAGGTATTGAAATTTTTGCGATTCAACCGCATACGAAAACATTAGAAGATCAGTTTTTAGAATTAACAGGGGGTGGCCAAATTGCTGAATCTCATAAAAAATGAGTGGATGAAATTATGGAGTAAAAAAGGGACTTGGGTAATGGTCATCTTTTTAGCGGCAATTATTATCGGATTAACAGGGCTCGCAAAATTATCTGAACGACTTTTTGATGACTCGGAGTGGACGGAATCATTGGAAACCGAGATTGATGAAATCGAAACTCAATTGGCGTCCGATGACTTAACAGAAAGAGAACGCGTAGAGTTAGAAATGCAGCAGGAAGATATGCAGGAAATGGTTGTGTTTAGTATTGAGAGCAATCAACCGCAAGTAAGGGAGTCCGTAATCATTGAAACATATGGTATCATGTCGCTTGTGACATTGTTAACGATTATTGTGGCAGGTGGCATCGTTTCAACAGAATTCTCACAAGGTACGATTAAAATGTTGCTATCTCGTCCGGTGAGTCGTTGGAAAGTACTTTTATCTAAGTATATTACGGTGATTTTATTTTGTTTACTCGCGACCGCCATTACGTATGCATCCAGTGTAATGAGTGCATATATTTTCTACTCAGGTGCAACCGAAAGTACAATGTTATTTTATGATGAAATGCTCAATGTATCTGCTGTATGGAGTAAATCACTTTATTTAATGTTTTTATCATTTGTGAATGCAATGATTATCGCAACAATCGCATTTATGCTTGGTGTACTGTTCAAATCAACTGCAATGGCAATCGGGATTTCTATTTTCCTTTATTTCACAGGTGGTATGATTGTTATGTTTTTAGCTAAATATTCCTTTGCGAAATTTATTTTATTCGCTCATTCGAATTTAACAGTCTATGAAACGGGTTATAGCATACTGCCAGATATGACAATGCCATTTTCAGTGATGGTCATTATTGTTTATTGGATTATTTTCTTAGTTTTAAGTTTCTTAACATTTATGAAGCGAGATGTAACAGCTTAAAAAGGGTTTTGATGAGCCTTTCACGAACAGTATATTTGGACTGAAAGGAGAGATTTTATGAAAGCACCAATCGCAAAACGTATACCCTACCAACATCTGATTCATGAGGATGTACGGGGGGACGATTATTATTGGATGAAAGATCGCGAAAATGAAGAAGTGATTCAATATTTGGAAGCTGAAAATCAGTATTATGATGAAGTGATGCGTCCTTTGACAACACGAACTGAAAAAATCTACAAAAGTTTAATTGACAGAGTTCCTGAAACCGAAGAAAATGTTCCCGTTCAAAATGGACATTATTTTTATTATGTTCGGATGGATAAAAATAAACAATATCCCATTTATGCGCGGAAACTTGCAGAAAATCGTCAAGCATTACAACAGGCAACTGAAGAAATTATCCTGGATTTAAATGAACTGGCAGAAGGTGATGATTATTTAAGTGTCACTGTCCAAAGAATCAGTACCGATCAAAAACGTCTTGCTTACTTAGAAAATCGCGATGGAACAGATCGTTATACGGTTTTTATTAAAGATTTAGAGACAGGAGAACTGCTTGAAGATCGTATTCCAAATGTCTTTTTATATGGTAGTTTGGAGTGGAGTCGTTGTGGGAATTATCTCTTTTACACAACTGTCGATGAGCTACAGCGCCCTTACCAAGTGTGGCGTCATCGTCTAGGAACTGAGCAGGCAGAAGACGAGCTGCTTTATGAGGAGCCGGAAGAAACATTTACGTTATTTATTGGAAAGACACAAAGTGGTCGGTTTATTGGTATCCATACAGGATCGAAAACGTCATCTGAAACTTATTTAATCGATGCAGACGCACCTTTACTTGCACCGAAAATAGTGGATGCGCGCCGAGAAGATATTGAATATCATGTGGAGCATTGGGGCGATGATTTACTGATTTTAACAAATGAACAAGCACAAAACTTCCAATTGCAACGTTGTTCATTGGAAGATTGGTCGAAGCGTGAAAGTTTGGTTGCTTATGATGAAGAGAAATATTTATTAGAAATATATCCTTTTAAAGATGCTTTGTTTATTTATGGTCGTGAAAATGGTTTGGCACAAGTTTGGCAATTAAAGCATGATGAGTTGGTGCGGTTGGAGTGGGATGAGCCAATTTATGATGTTTATCTGGCGCCGAGTCAAAGCTATGATGCTGAGGAAGTATTATTGAATTATAACTCTTTATTAACACCGAAAACGACATACGGGGTTGAGATAAAAACAAGTGAAAGAATATGTCTCCAAGTAGCGCCTGTTACCGGGGAATATGATCGTTCGAATTATCGCCAAGAACAATTATGGGCAACAGCTGATGACGGTGTGAAAGTACCGATGATTGCTGTTTATCATAAGGATGCTTTTGTTAACGGACCTGCACCGCTAATTTTGGAAGGCTACGGTTCATATGGAGCCAATAGTGATCCGCATTTTTCGCCTTACCAATTACCGATTTTAGATCAAGGTGTTGTATTTGTTACAGCACAAGTACGTGGTGGTTCAGAAATGGGCAAAAGTTGGTATGAAGACGGAAAGATGGAGTATAAACGTAATACATTTACCGACTTTATTGCCGCTGCACAACATTTAGTTGACCAAGGATATACAACGCCAAGCCAAATGGCAGCACGTGGCGGAAGTGCGGGTGGTTTACTCGTTGGGGCTGTGGCGAATATGGCGAATGATTTATTCCAAGTAATCGTCGCTGAAGTACCATTTGTCGATGTGGTCACAACAATGCTTGATACATCTATTCCATTAACGACATTGGAGTGGGATGAATGGGGCGACCCGAGAGAGAAGGAAGCCTATTTTTATATGAAGTCTTACAGCCCGTATGATAATGTCGAAGCGAAAAATTATCCGCATTTCTACATTACAACAGGACTTAATGATCCACGTGTTGGCTACTGGGAACCTGCGAAATGGGTCGCACGTTTAAGAGAACTGAAGACGGATGACAATACAATTGTGATGAAGACAAATATGGAAGCAGGGCATTTTGGTAAATCGGGACGTTTCAATTATTTACAAGAAGCTGCAGAGTTAATTACATTTGTTTTAGACCGAATTGGCGTTAATAAGAAAATAACGACAAAATAAAAACAAGGGACGGAAAACTTTTCTGTCCCTTGTTTATTTATCGATATTACTGATTGTCGCTGCTGAAAGTACGAACTAATCCAGCGATTGTCCCAATCCCAACGAATGCAAATAATGTAAACATAATGTATAAGAACCACATGAAGCTTTCACTCCTTTTTAAAATCGTTCACTTTGCCATCTATTATACCACTTTACGAAAGTTCCGGCAATGTAGGAATGGACGAGTTTATGGCGATAAAAAGAAGTATTATTTGTTATTTTGTTCGTTTTGCGCTTTCAGTAAATCACGAATTTCGATGAGCAATGCTTCTTGTGCATCTACTTTTTCTTCTTCTTGCGCTTCTTCCTCGACTTCTTTTTTCCTGTTTAATTTAGATAGTAAACGAATTGCTAGGAAAATAAAGAAGGCAACAACGAAGAAATCAAAGACAGATTGTAAAAAGACACCGTATGTAATTTCTGCATCACCGACAGGTTGTGAAAGATTTGTCAAATCAATCCCACCTGATAAAATCCCGACAATCGGTGTAATAATGTTTTCAACAAGGGATGTCACGATTTTACCGAAAGCCGCTCCAATCACAACGGCAACCGCCAAGTCTATAATATTCCCTTTGAAAGCAAATTCTTTAAAGTCTTTCCACATAAAAATCATCTCCATTAAATTCATATCATCGATGCTTCATACCCGAATTATGGGTATACAAAACATTTTAATCTTTTGTTTCGGGAAATTGCCATTGAACTTCTTTTAAGTTAACTTTTCCGCGAATTGTAAATTCAATCCCTTCCATTTCAAGAAGTTCCCTTTGCTCACTAGCCGTGAGGGAAATTTCCCCTTTTGAATTAATCACACGATGCCAAGGTAATTGGTGTTTTTGGCTCATCGAATGAAGAATCCATGAGACTTGCCTAGCAGCACGTGAATTTCCCGCTGCCTTTGCAATTTGCCCATAAGTCGCGACATGTCCAAAAGGAATAGACTGGATTAATTGAATGACGTTTTCTGTAAAAGGTTTCATTTAAAAAACACTCCAATGACTATTTTTTACTATACTAAAGGTCGTTCAGAAAGTCTAAGGTAGATTTTGAACGTCTTTTATGCGGTGGCGGGCGTTGCTGTGAACTCTTCGCGCTTTGCTGTAAATTCATGGCGTATTGTTGTGAACTCGTGTCGACTTGTTGTAAATTCGTTTCGTCGCTGTAAACTCGCATCACTTTGCTGTGAACTCAAGACGTATCACTGTAAACTCATCCGCCCGCGCTGTAAATTCACTCGCTGGATGACTTTTGCCTGCCGGAAAATAAATAAAAAAGAAAAGTGATAAAGGTAATCCAACATGTACTTGCTAAAATTCCACCGACAATATCGCTCGGAAAATGAACGCCGACATAAATTCGGCTAATCGCAATGGTAAAAGCCATCATCATGGCAAATAAAATTAATAATATTCGGCTACTTTTTTTCTTAAGAGATCTCCAAAAAATAATAATGATCATGCCGTATAAACTAAACGCCATCATGGTATGACCACTCGGAAAGCTGAAGCCGCCAATTTCCATCAGCCGATAAAGTTCAGGGCGATCTCTTCTGAAATAGAGTTTTAGTAATTCATTCAATGAAATTGTACTGGCAATTGAAAGTGCGAAAAAGACAGATTCATTACGCTGGCGTAAACCGAAAAATAAGACTGCACAAATGGCAATTGTAATGGGAATAACCCCATACGCGGAACCCATCCAAGTAAATGTTTTTAAGACGATTGTTAAAAAAGATGTTTCAAGCCCTTGGATAAAATGAATAATTGATAAATCAAAGGATTCAATTTTACCATTCTCAATAAAATGTGCAACGAGCATAAATAGCCCACCGCTCACCACACAGATAATGAAGGAAATCAATAGATAACGAAAGTTTTTATTCATAATGTCCCTCCTTCTCTTATTGTATCTGATTGATGAAATGCTGTAAAAATAAAGAGGAAGCTCACTTACTCGTAATCATATCGAGATTTGTTATAATTGAAATACAGAAAAAAATAAATAGGAGCTGAATACAATGAAAGAATTACAAACGATTGAAGAGTGGAAAGAAGTATTAGAAAAGTCAAAAGAAGAGCCGATTCTTCTTTTAAAGCATAGTACAACTTGCCCGATCAGCACGCATGCTTACACACGCTTCGAAGAATATGAAACGGACATGCCTAAGTTTTGGTTAAAAGTACGTGAAAGCCGCCCAGTTTCAAATGAAATTGAAAGCGACTTAGGGGTTACACACCAATCTCCACAAGCTTTTGTTTTAAATGATGGCGAACAAGTGTGGAACGCATCTCATACAGTCATTATGGCGAGCGAGATTGACAGAGGACTAAAAGAAAATAATTTAAAATAAGTAAGATGAGGCATTTAGACAGTCTAAGTTCAGACTGCTAAATGTCTCGTTTTTTTATGCAAATCTTTCGGATTCAGTGCTTCCCGTCCTTATTTCAGTGCTTAGGCATAATACTTCAGTGCATTTCACTCAGGATTCAGTGCCTGTCTATAAAAATTCAGTGCTTCAAGTAAATTTTTCAGTGCCTTGAATTCGAGGTATATAATTCTGCTTAATTTCCCGATAAAATCACTCCCTTATATGACACTTGTCATATGAAAACGATGACAAACATGTCTTTAAGCAAATCGCGCGCTATTTTAGAATGAAATTAAGAGATCAACAGATGAGGAGAGGGAGGAAGACATGAGTAAAGAAAAAACGAAGAAATTGCATAAAGACGTGGCGCCGTTTGCGAAGTCGGACGCGAGAAAAAGTGTAATTCAATTGATGAATACAATTCCCCCATTATTAATATTATGGTATGTATCTTACGAGGCATTAAAAATTTCGGTATGGTTAATGATTCCGTTTGCAGTTGTCGCAGCGGGGTTTGTTGTGCGAACGTTTATTATCTTTCATGACTGCACGCATGGTTCGTTCTTCAAAAAGAAAAAGGCGAATGATATTGTTGGGACGATTACAGGTGTTTTAACATTGTTTGCATATGAAAAGTGGAAGCGTGAACACGCGATTCACCACGCATCGAGTTCAAATCTCGATAAACGAGGCGTTGGTGATATTTGGGTGATGACGGTTGATGAATATGTAGAAGCATCTAAATCGCAACGTTTAGCTTATCGACTTTATCGAAATCCACTTGTGATGTTCGTACTTGGACCACTTTATTTAGTATTAATTTCAAGTCGTTTTAACCGTAAGGATGCAAGACGTAAAGAAAAAAACAACACATATTTAACAAATTTAATTTTAGTTTTATTATATACAGGTATGATTTTATTAGTCGGCTGGCAAGCATTTTTAATTGTCCAAGGTACAATCATGTTTGTCGCGGGCGCACTTGGCATTTGGTTGTTTTACATTCAACATACATTCGAGGATTCGTATTTTGAAGAGGAATCTGAATGGGATTATGTAAAAGCTGCTGTTGAAGGAAGTTCTTATTATAAACTGCCACGCGTTTTACAATGGGCAACGGGCAATATTGGTTTCCATCATGTGCATCATTTATCGCCGAGAGTGCCAAATTACCATTTGGAAGAAGCGCATAACTCAACACCGCCACTCCATATGGCAACAACAATTACATTAAAAACGAGTTTAGCATCATTAAAATATAAACTATACGCACCTGAAAAGAAGAATTTTGTTACGTTTGCGGAAGTGAAACATTTACTAGCAAATCCAAGACCTAATCTTGATTTGAAGCCGAAAAAAACAAGTTTTGAAAGTAAATAATAAATTAGAAGTAGAGGGATGAAGTTGCCCTCTACTTTTTTATCTATACTGCTGTTTTGTTAGAAAATTTGATATAATTATTATAGGTGGTGATAAGTATTGCAACATTGGTTTAGCCTTTTTCCAAAAAGTCCTTGGTTGAGTATATATGGCTGGGTAATCTTTGGTTTACTGCCATTCTTTTTTATATTTCGTTCTTCATCGCCCATTGGCATTTCGATTGGAATACTATTGGTATTATTATTTTTCTTATGCTATCGATTCTCGTATCGTTCAAAAACTGGCCTTGTTTATATGTGGATCAGTTTCGAAATGCTGATTAATATTGTGATGACATTATTATTCGGTTATGTTTATTTATCAATTTTTGTTGCATTTTTCATAGGAAATATTCGTAATCCTGTTGGCTTTTTTATCATTTATGGGATTCATATTGCCTTAACGATTGGCGCGATTATTGCGGGGTTTTTTATCGATATCGATTTGTTTTTACCGCAGTTTCACTTTATTTTAATTTCGGTCATCGGGGTCGTTTTATTACCATTCAATTTGTATAATCGCAATAAACGCGAGAAGTTAGAGGGGCAACTTGAATATGCGCGAGAGCGAATTTCGGAGTTAGTTATTTTAGAAGAAAGAGAAAGGATTGCACGAGATTTACATGATATTCTCGGACAAAAATTGTCTTTAATTGGCTTGAAAAGTGATTTAGCAAGTCGTTTACTTTATAAAAATATCGAATCGGCAGAAAAAGAACTGATGGATATTCGGCAAACGGCAAGTACAGCATTAAAAGAAGTGCGTGATCTCGTTGACGATATCCGAATGACGAAGCTTGCGGATGAATTAATACGTGTTCAGCAGATTTTGAAAGCTGCGGAAATGAATTTTACTGTAACTGGAAATCCTTCCTTTACAAATATTCCACCGCTTGTTGAAAATGTATTAAGTATGTGTTTAAAAGAGGCAGTTACGAATGTCGTCAAACATAGTTATGCGTCTATTTGTCATTTTACATTTGAACAGTCTACAGATGAATTGATTGTTACGATTCAAGATGATGGGATTGGTGTTCCTGCAAATGGCAAAAACTTACCGGGAAATGGTTTACAGGGGATGCGGGAGCGATTAGAGTTTGTCAATGGCCACTTGGAAGTTCGTGGTGAAAAAGGAACAGAGATTTTAATCCATGTGCCAATTATTTTGAAGCAAAACAAAGGGGCTGATTAATGTGATTCGAATTGTCATTGCAGAAGATCAAGGGATGATGCTCGGCGCATTAGGTGCGCTAATTGGCATGGAAGAGGATATGGAAGTTGTTGGTATGGCAAAAAACGGTGAAGAAGCCATTACGCTCGTACAGGAGCAGGAACCAGACGTTTGTATTATGGATATTGAAATGCCTTTAAAAACAGGATTAGATGCTGCGGAGGCTTTACAAGATTCAAATTGTAAAATCATTATGCTTACAACCTTTGCGCGTTCAGGTTATTTTGAACGTGCGAGAAAAGCTGGTGTGCGAGGGTATTTATTAAAAGATAGTCCAATTGAAGAGTTGGTTGCATCGATTCGCCAAATTGTAGATGGTAGACGAATTTACGCACCAGAGCTTGTTGATATTGCTTTTGATGACTATAGGGAAAATCCTTTAACGAAAAGGGAAAATGACGTGTTGAAATTAATTGCAGAGGGTAAAACGACAAAAGAAATTGCCAATGAATTATTTTTAACAGCTGGAACAGTACGAAATTATATTTCAACAATTTTTGAGAAATTAGAGGTTAGCAATCGGATTGAAGCAATTTCGTTATACAAGGAAAAAGGTTGGTTGAAATAAGAGGGGGAATGGGGAAATGACGGTTGAATATGCACGAAAATTAGATGAAAAAGATGAGCTGGCACATTTTAAAGATGAGTTTTATTTGCTGGAAAATAAAATTTATATGGATGGGAATTCACTTGGTTTGTTAAGTAAAAGGGCGGAACAAACATTGGCTGAGTTACTCGGAACGTGGAAAAATTTGGGGATCGACGGTTGGACAGAAGGGGAGCATCCGTGGTTTTATTTATCGGAAAAAGTTGGAGAACAAATGGCGCCACTTGTCGGTGGACAAAAAGAAGAGGTCATTGCGACAGGTTCTACAACGACAAATTTACACCAATTGGTTGCGGCTTTTTATGAACCAGCTGGGAAAAGAACGAAAATACTAGCAGATGAGCTGAATTTTCCGTCTGATATTTATGCGCTGAAAAGTCAATTGGAATTAAAAGGATATTCGCCGGATGAACATTTAATTCGTGTGAAAAGTCATGATGGACGTTTTTTAAAGGAAGAAGATATTGTCGCAGCAATGACGGATGAAGTTGCGCTTATCGTGTTGCCAGCAGTGTTATATCGAAGTGGTCAAATTTTGAATATCGAATATTTAACACAAGAAGCGAATAAGCGAGGCATTCCAATTGGCTTTGACTTATGCCATTCAATCGGAGCGATTCCGCATCATTTACATAAAGACGGCGTTGATTTTGCTTTTTGGTGTACATATAAACATTTGAATGGCGGTCCTGGTTCAGTTGCGGGATTGTTTGTACATGAAAAGCATTTCGGTAAAGCACCTGGGCTTGCGGGATGGTTCGGTTCTGATAAATCAGCGCAATTTGATATGTCCCATACGATGACGCCATCTAGTCATGCTGGGGCGTTTCAAATCGGTACGCCTCATGTACTTAGTTTAGCGCCGGTTATTGGTGCGCTTGAATTGTTTGAAGAAGCAACGATTGAAAAAGTCCGTAAAAAATCATTCGCATTAACAGATTATTTTTTACAATTAATCGATCAAGAATTGAATGGCTTTGGCTTTACGGTTGGAAACCCTGTAGATGAAACGCGTGGTGGTCATATTTTATTGGAACATAAGGAAGCAGCACGAATTTGTAAAGCACTAAAACAAGATGGGGTCATTCCGGATTTCCGTGCTCCAGATGGGATTCGTTTAGCGCCAGTCGCACTTTATAATACATTTGAGGACGTTTGGCATACCGTCCAAATTTTAAAATCAATTATGAAAGAAAGACGTTATGAGCAATTTGAAAATAAAAGGGGGATTGTCGCGTGAAAAATGAATGGATTGATATTTCGCAGCCGCTACAAAATAATCATGCAGAGTGGCCAGGAGATACGCCCTTTCAGTATGAAGTTGCTTTTAAAAAGGCGGATACGGGTTCCGTTAATATTGGGAAATTAACGACGAGCACACATATGGGGACGCATATTGACGCGCCTTTTCACTTTGATAATGACGGGGAAAAAGTAGATGAATTGCCAGTGGATTTATATATTGGGCGCGCACGTGTGATTGATGTGTCAGGTGCTTCACGAGTGGGTTATAAAGAACTTGTAGACATCGATTTTGGTGGGGCAGAAAGAATTTTATTGAAGACGGGTAAGCGAGAAGATTTAACGAGGTTTCCTGCGCATTTCACAACGATTGGGTCGGATCTTGCGCCGTTATTAAAAGAAAGAGGCGTTCGGTTAATTGGGATTGATACACCGTCTGTAGATGCCGAAACGAGTAAATCATTAGATGCGCATCATACATTATATAAGCATGACGTCATGATTTTAGAGAATATTGTTTTGGACCATGTGGAATCGGGCGATTATGAATTAATTGCGCTGCCGCTAAAAATTGTCGGAGCGGATGGCAGTCCTGTACGTGCTGTTATTCGACCGATTTAAGGGGGAAATGGGATGAATGACAAGGGGATTTACACGGATTTTAAAGAACAAATGACATATGGGGAGTACTTGGATTTAGATAAAATATTATCAAGTCAAACGCGTTTATCTGGGCATCATGATGAAATGTTGTTTATTATCATTCATCAAGTGAGCGAATTATGGATGAAACTCATTTTACATGAAATAACTTCAGCGATTACGGCGATTCAGCAAGGTGAATTGCAAGAAGCATTTAAAATGTTAGCGAGAGTTTCGCGGATTCAAACACAAATTATTCAAGCGTGGGATGTGTTGGCAACGATGACGCCAGCGGAATATATGGAATTTCGAGATAGTCTTGGACGTGCATCTGGCTTCCAGTCTTATCAAAATCGTCAAATTGAGTTTGCACTTGGTTATAAGCAGCCGCATATTTTAAAGATTTATGAGAAAAATCCTGAGCTTGCCGCAGAATTAAAAGAATCTTATGAAGCACCAAGTATTTATGATGTAGCAATTGGTGCACTTGCAGAAGCAGGTTTTCTAATCAATCCAGCACTTTTGACAAGAGATTTTACAGAAACTTATAAAGGAGATCAAACAGTCGCAGATGCTTGGTTAGAAGTTTACCGGGATGTAGACAAATACTGGGATTTGTATCAATTAGCGGAGAAACTTGTTGATATTGAAGATTGTCATCAACAGTGGCGTTTTCGTCATATGAAAACTGTTGAACGTATTATTGGTTATAAAATTGGAACGGGTGGGTCTTCGGGTGTCAATTATTTGAAGTCTGTTTTGGATCATCGTTTTTTTCCGGAACTATGGGATGTTCGAACAAAATTATAAGCGTAAATACAGCCAAGAAAGTTTTGAGAATGACTTTCCTGGCTGTTTTATTCGGAAAATACTTATTTTCTAGAGCGCCTACATACCTTTTGCATCATTTATTTGCCTGTACAGTATTCCAAATAACTCCAACAAATTATCAGCATTTTGAACGAAGCGATATCCAATTCGGGCAAAGAACTTTATAACCTTGTCGAATTGATTTTCCGTCGCCTATAGGAACGCCTCCTCGAACCGTTAGGGGTTATGACAAGTTC
>CANSAF010000058.1 GCA_947644645.1 uncultured Sporosarcina sp.
TCTTTATTTTCATAAGGTCGAATGATTAAACGCTCAGTTTCAGTTCTTAAATTTTGCATCACTCATCATCACTTTCAATTTCATTGGTTAATTGTGTTAAAAAACTTTCCATAAATACATGTCTTTCTTCCGCAAGACGTCGCCCTTCTTTTGTTACCATTAAATCTTTAATCTTCAATAACTTTTCATGAAAATGCGTCACCGTCGCAACTTCTTTTTTACGATAAGCGGCTTCTGTCATTTGGTCTCTTGGCACTTCTTCTAAGTCATATAATTTCCGCCCTCTCGCACCACCAAATGCAAATGCACGGGCAATTCCAACCGCCCCAATCGCATCTAACCGGTCAGCATCTCGCATAATCGCTGCTTCTAAAGATGGAAGTTTCGATTCATTGCCACCGCTAAAAGAAATCGCGTCAATACTCGTTAAAATTTGGTCAATTACTGCCGGCGCCAATTGATAACGCTCTAATAACTCTTTCGCCGTTGGATTGCCGATTTGCTGATATTTTGGGTCGTCAATATCATGGAGTAAAATTCCTAATTCAATGATCAATGAATCCACTTCCGGTTCTGTCGCCATAATTTTCTTTGCATTCAAGCCAACTCTTTCAATATGCTGCATATCATGGCTTGCATCAAATTGTTTATAAATTTCAAGTACATCTTTACGGCATTTTTCAATTATATCTTTCATTTTCAATTCCTCTTTTCTTCTGAAAAATCAGGCATATCGTTGACGCTCTATGTCGATTCATGTATAGTTAAATTATTATGGAACTGTAAACATTGTAAGACTGAGGAGGAAGCGCATATGTACCAAGGCAAAGTGAAATGGTTCAGTAACGAAAAAGGTTATGGCTTCATTGAAACAGACGATGGCGAAGATGTTTTCGTTCATTTTACTGGCATAAGTGGAGATGGCTTCAAAACGCTTGACGAAGGTGAATCTGTAACATTCGAAATCACAGACGGAAACCGCGGACCTCAGGCAGCCAATGTCATAAAAGCAAATGAAAATGCATAATTGTAATAGAGCGATTCAGAAAGTCCAACATAATAGACTTTCTGAACGCTCTTTTTTAGATTAACCATTCACTTTATTCATTTCATCGCCTAAAAACTTCAGTTGATCGCCAATTGTACATTCTTCTATACAAAATCGATGCGCTGCCGTTTTTCCACGTTCTTGATTGAGCGCTTTTTTCACGAGACAATTGTCACAATAACGATCCATCACACCATCAATTTCTTCCATGATATGCGCCCGGTCTAACATTTTCTCCCTCCTTATTTGAATTCAAAAAATAAAACAACTATAGTAAAGTAAATGTTTTGATTCAGCAGAATTCCCCTACTTCTATAAGTGGCGGGACGAATGCTAAAACATGTTAAATCAGAGGGTGTTTAAACTTCCTGCTGATTCAAGCTAAAGCTTCCGGCGGATGTCAGGGATTTTGAATTGAGCAAATCCCAATGCAATCACGCCGCAGCACGATTGATGAGGTGATTTTAATGATTGAATTATACGTAGATGGTGCAAGTGCTGGAAATCCTGGAAAAAGTGGTATCGGTATTTTTCTTAAAGGCGAAGGTCACCATGTTTTACTTGATGAAAAAATCGAACCGACTGACAATCATTCTGCTGAATTTCAAGCGCTGATTCGAGGACTAGAGGAAGCTTTGAAACGTACGACTGGCATCGTTTCCGCAAGGTCCGATTCACAAATCGTCGTCCAATCTATCGAACGACAATTTGTGAAAAATCCCCTTTACAAAAAGTACTTAGCAGACATCCTAAAACTTGCTGATGAGTTCGATTACTTTTTTATCAAATGGATTCCAACTGCTGAAAATCGCGCTGCAGACGCGCTAGCCAAAAAAGCGATTCAGAAACAAACGTAAATGAACTGCACCAACTCAAGTATTTAAACTTGTTGGTGCAGCTTTTCTACGCACTTGCGACTCAACTACGCGAGGCGCACAGAAAAGTCACGAACTTAGACTTTTTTGTGCTGCTTTCCGTTTCTTCATACAACACCCACTCACAAGCACCAACAACCGCACCGACATTGACAAGCACTTCCCCGTCGCCCATCTCATATAGGATATTAAAATCAATATCTTGCCACTTTCCATTAACAGACAACATAGATGTATGGCTATGCCCGTAAAATGTGATTCGTTCATTTGGATGCGCTTCTTGTAAAGCCCATGGATTTCCTCCCCATTTCCACTGATGCCCATGAATCACTTCCGCACCGCGAATCCCCAACGTTTCAGGAAGAGCCTCAATCCAAGCACGCACCGGTTCTTTTGATTCTGTAATGTGTAAAATCCGTTCTTCTTGATTACCAAAAACAGTTGGAAAGGTTAAAAGCTCCACAAACCCTTCTGGATTCAACATCACTTCTGAAAGAGCCGTAAATTTTTGATCTGTAATATCTTTTTTACTCACCGTACATTCAAATAAATCGCCTGTTCCGATAATCTTCGCATCAGATGCAATTTCTTTAATGTGCGAAAGTACTTTTTCTAAATCTTCTTTTGATGAATGAATATCACCAATGATTGCATATTTCATTTCCTAAAGCCTCTCAATCTATTCTGCTTCATTTTCTCCTGTTTCAACAACCGCATCTTCTTTAGATACCCAGTCACTATAGCTGCCTGCATATAAACGAATATGATCATATCCTAAATGTGTAAGCATCGCATAAATCGGCGTTGCCGTTACGCCACTTCCACAGTATACCGTTAATTCTTCGTGATTTTCAGCTAACTTCTCTAATTTCGCTTTCGCCTCATCCGATAAATCATAAACGCCATCTTGTTTTAATTGCTCCCAATCAAAATTCAATGCAGTCGGAATATGACCCGCAACTCTGTCCAATGGCTCATGTTCTCCCCGGTAACGCGCATTGGCACGTGCATCCACTAATGTCGATGGATGTTTCCCTTGCACAATTTCTTCTACTTCTGGACGTAATACGAGCAATTCATCTTGCCACTCGGGCTTCACTGATGTCTTTTGAACCTGCTTCACATCACTTTCCATCGGTACTCCGGCTTCTTTCAAAGCGTCAATGCCTTCCAATAAAACAAACGCATGTTTAAAACCCGCATATTGCAAAATCCACCAAGCACGCGTCGCAAACGGACTGCCTCCATCATCATACACGACAATTTGATCATCCAAATGAAGCCCACTTTTTTCAAAAAGTGTCGTGAGCGCTTCTTTAGTTGGGAGCGGATGACGTCCGCCCCCATTTTTCAAATCTGATAAGTCATCACTTAAATCCCAGTGGACTGCATTTTTCACATGCATCGTCTCGTATTGTTTTTTTCCGTATTCTGAGTCTTGTAGTGCATATCTTGCGTCAATCCATTTCACTTCATCTACCGCGATATCTTTCACTGAAATAAACACTTTCCCCATCTACACCATCTCCTTGACTTGAATTTGATCGTAAAGCCTTCTCCACTGCGCCAACTTTTCTTCTTGTTCAAGCAATGCGCGTTCTGAAGCAAGTTGCGCTAAACTTTCCGTAAGCAAGTGATTTTGTAACGCAACCACTTCTTCCCCAATCCACTTCGTTTGCCACTCGCTAAGGCGCGTTTCTTGAACAGCTAAGTAACTCGCTGCTTCTTTTTTCAATGCATCTTCTAAATAAACTTTCGTTTTTTCATTATCCCCTTTTTCGAAAAATGCACGTTCATTTTTATAAAACTTATTGGCTTTCGCATATTGTGCCGGGTTTTCAAAAGGCGTTTCGAATGTTAAAAACGCTGCTTCTTTTGGTTCATATGGCACAGGTGAAATCGTTTCCTCCAATTCCTTCAACGCTTTTGCTTCAATTTTCCCACGCTCTGCTAGCTGTCGTTCCACAAATTGACTCATCCGTAAGTTTGTCACTTTCATTTCTTGCGTCAAATCAAAACCAACTAGCTTCGTAAGATCATCCAATGCTGTCTTTAAAGCCCCGTCTTTCGATTGTCTTGAAAACACTGCCGGATTATAAGCTTCTTTGAAGAAATCATTAAAACGTAAGAAAACACGCTGTAACACATAATGAATCAGTTCATTTAATTCATTTTTCGCATTTTGAATAAATACATCACTGACATCTTTTTCATAACGTGCTTTAATTTTCTTCTCTAAAGTTGCCAATTCTAGTAAACGCTCTTCTTTACGCAGTAAATTATTTTCCGTTCTTTCAATTAATAAAGACAGTCGCTCGATCGTTTTTTCCATTTCTTCTGTTAATCCTTGCACCGCAAGGCCTTTTAAATCATGTTCAAGGAAATGATGGAACTCTTGCTCAAATGCTTCCATCAATGGATAAGCATCATTTGTCATTTTAGCTTCTAACGCTTCAATACTCGATAAGCCATGTACTCTTGGACGTCGAATACCAAACTTTTGTAGTTCCCCTGCAACATAATCCTTTACCGCTTCGGCTTCTTCCACATCTTTTGCAAGGTCAATCGCATTCACGATAAAGAACATTTTATCCATTTCAAACGCATCTTTTACACGACCTAATTGAATTAAAAATTCTTGATCTGCTCGCGCAAATGCATGATTATAATACGTGACAAATAGAATCGCATCTGCATTTCGAATATATTCAAACGCAACATCCGTATGCCTTGCGTTAATCGAATCCGCGCCTGGTGTATCGACAAGCGTAATCCCTTGTCGCGTTAATTCGCAGTCATAATAAAAATCAATCGACTCCACAAAACAACTACGCTCTTCTTCCGCCACAAATCGAACAAACTCTTCACGTGGGACGTGGATTGTTGCTCCAAGCTGTTTTCGGTACGCCTCATAGCCACGTCCAAATGCAGCGATAAATGCTTTATGAATTTGCAGTCTTTCATCCGATAATTTAACATCTAATGCTGCTGCCACTTTTTCTTTTGCTTCTTCAAGTGAAGCAATCGAAATGCCTAGCGCTTCAAATGAACGAAGAATATCTTCCGTCATACGCGCTTCTGTTTTCAGCATAACATCCGCCGTATCATGCGCTTTCCCTTCTTCAATCGGACGAATTCGGTTAATCGTTGCCGTCGTTGGATTCGGAGAAACAGGCAAAATTTTCTCTCCAATTAATGCATTTGAAAATGAAGACTTCCCAGCACTAAATGCCCCGAATAACGCAACGGTAAACGACTGATTGCCCAGTCGATTCGCCTTTTCTTTTAAATAATCTGCCATGCTTGAAAAACCATCGACAGGTTGTAAAGCCTTTGCCATTTGGCGCGCTCGCTCAACTTCTCTCTCGATTTCTCCATCATGCATAAGCAGCTCTGTTTGTTCTTCTTTTTCTTCAACGATTTGTTCACTATTTACTGCCGTAAACTCTTCTTCAAAATTCGTCACTTCGAGCAGTTCAATTTCTTTTTGCCAAGACTGAATGAATAAATCACGCGCCTTCACAATATCCATCGACGGATAAGCAAGTTGCTTTTGAAATTGTTCTTTCGCTGTTTTAAAACGTTCCGCAATCTTTAAAGCTTCTACTTTTTTCGTCAGTATTTCAATATCTTCTTTTAGTTTACCTGAAGTTTGTACGCCAGACTCAGCAACAATTTCTGCCATTTCTTCCTTCCATTGTGCTGTTAAATTTTTATAAACATGTTGAATATTTGTACGCATTTGCTTCGCGAAATTTAACACTGTATCGCCAGTAATCGTATCAGAAGATTGGAAGTCTTTTTCCAGCGACTCAAGTGAAACTGTAAAATCCATCGCATCAATCGCAAGCGATCGCTCATCCGTTAAAATATTCGCTTCTTTTAATGTCTTTTTCATTAATAATCTTAAATGCGTATCAATTTCCGTATGCAGTAGCTGTGTTAAATTTTCTTCAAGACGTTCTTTTCTAGCGCGTTTCTCCTCTTGCGTCTTTTTCGCACCAAATAAAAAGCCCACTTTAAAACGACTAGATAATGATTCTAAATAGCTTTTTAACAACTCACGCGTTTCAAATGGCGTAATCGTCGCATTGTCGATTAATTCATAACGTGCACGATCAAAATTTCGACTAAACAAATCATCTTCCACAAGCTCTATAGTTTTAAGTAATGCACGCAGTTCTTGTTCATAAACTCCCAATTGATCCCATTCATCTTCAGCCAACACATCTTCAAATTGTTCTTTCGTTTCCACAATTTTTTCATCCAAAAACAATTGATGCTCATCTTCTAATTTTTTTAATGTTTGAACCGCATTCGCATAAAAATGTGTTTGCCAATCATCCATCGCACCATCTACAATCGCTTTCACTTTCGTAAAATCATTATGTGGATGATCCAATTCTCTTAAAGATGTGTAAAAAATTCCTTTCGGCTCAACACCCCACATGCGAAACGATTCTTCGACAGACTGTTTAAACTGTTCAAACGGCAGCTCACTTTCACGATGCTTATCAATTTGATTAATGATTAAATAAACATTCGGATTATAGCGCAGTAATTCTTTCGTAAATGTGAAATTCAGTTCAGACTGCACATGATTATAATCCATTGTATAAAAAACCAAATCCGCTAAATGGAGTGCAGACTCCGTTGCCAACTGATGACGATCATCGGTAGAATCCACACCAGGTGTATCCATTACTGTAATGCCCTCTGGTAAGCTTGAAGCATGATGACCGATTTCCACTAAGCCAACTTCATCCCCGTTTTTACTAAAAGATTTAATTGCTTCCGAAAAACGCGTACTCGTATATTTTGTCGCCGTTTTATCTAATAAATGAATAATCGCATAATCATCTTCAGACTTTCTAACTTTTACGATATTCGCACTCGTCGGAATTGGACTCGACGGAAGTAAATCTCCTCCTGTTAATGCGTTAATCATTGAAGACTTCCCAGCAGAAAAATGCCCTGCAAAACCAATCATATATTCCTGTTTCGTTAATTTCTCACCAAATAAATGAATCTTTTCAAGACGCGTCTCATCTTCATTCTTTTCAAATAATTTACCGCAAGTTGCGGTTTCTTCTATAAGTTGTTGTAACTGCTCATCCAAATTCGTCATGTAATGCTCTACCCCTTCTTCACTGTTCCAAAATCATTGCTCCCCCTATCATAACATTTTTTAATTGAAATAAAATAGAATGAGAACATTCGATTAATTCAAGCGATAACCTAAAATCTCCTCTTCTGTAAAGTTCAAGATTTGCCAACGTAAAAAGACTTTGAAGCTGATTTTTTACGATCAGTTTCAAAGTCTTTTATTTTATTATTTTAATAAGCCATCCAACCCTCATCTTCGATTAAAATTGCAATTTTTCCTTTTAATTTCATCTAATCACAATAAAAAAGCCTTTCACCCGATATGCTCAGATAAAAAGCTTACTCAACACAATCTCTGAGAAAGCGCTACCACTTCGCGCAATCTTAGGAAAATTCCTTCAATAATTCTACTGTACCTCTTCTTCAAGTCGGTTCACCATATAATAAAGCCCTACAAATAGTAAAGCACCCATACCGAGCATATAAAGCACTGATTTTAACAGAAGGTTTAGAGAACCAACTCCCCCAACAGCTAAGCAAGCAATCGTAATGACAATGAATAGAACAATTAATACGTTATTTTTCATTCCGCCCATCCTCCAAAAGTTTCATATTATTCACAAGAGGAACCTCTTATTGAATAGTATACACTAAGTTGTGAACAAAGTCGTCACAAATTGAAAATTTCTTTTTAAAACTTCAAGGATATTACTAGCATATGATAAAATCTGATTGATTTGTGGCAATAGGATGTTGTGACAGAACATTGCATACTTAACCGAAATTCTTTTCTATCAGTAGGAGATCTCCCCACTGATAGAACTTTCTCAATAACTTCTTACACAGTTTCGCCCTGCATTTTTCGCTATAATACAATGCCCTTTAATTAATAAGTGACTAAAACTTTCTTTAATGACATCTATATCATCTTGATGCACAAAATCAAACACATATTTACCATGTACATCTTCATTGTCATAATATAAAATTTCTTTCGTAGCTGGAGATATATAGAGAAATCGTCCTGAAGAATCATGGACAGAAATGACATCACTCGAATGTTCAGCAATCATCCGAAACCGTTCTTCACTTTTCGCCATGGACAAAATATACTCCTCTTCAAGTAAATTAGCCATTTCATTAAAGTTATGGCTAAGCTCTTTAAATTCATCAATTGCCCATTTCGAACCATCTAAACGGTATCCCCACTCACCTTTCCCAATTTCTCGTGTCCCTTTTAATACACTATAGATTGGCCTTTCGATATGGTTTGAAAACCAAAGAATCATTACATAACCTACACCCATTAAAAACAATAGCTCTATCAAAAGTGTTGTGATTAATTTGTAAAAAGGACGGTAAATCTCACTTTTCTTTTTCTCTCCTATAATTAGCCATTTATCTTCATTTACCCAGCGATAATCCCCAAAAACTAAATCCCCGTTACTCGTCTGATAAAATCCTTTATTCTCTTCTTTTCCTATTGCTGATTGATATATTTACGAATTTATTTTTTCCCCGATTTCTCCTTGCCTAGACTCCGTAATCAATTCCCCGTTTCTATCAATCAGATAAGTTTCACTTGTTTCATCTTGAAATTGCATCATAATATTTTGAATCGTTTCCAAATGAATTGAACCAAAAATTAGTCCTTGAAAATTTTCTTCATAATCATAAACAGGAGCAGAAACGATAATAATCGGCTCTTTCGTTTTCATCCCAATCAGTACTTCAGATATATACGTATTTCCTTTTTTTGCCTCATGAAAATATTGCCTTTCAGTTAAATCTGTCTTTTTAAAACCAGAGTCAGATACCTCTGTCATTCCGTCTGCATTGGCATAGACAATAGAGCCAAACTTCGAATAATTCTGCTTAAACTCTTGAAATATTACTTGCATATTTTCTAAGTCTTTATTTTTGATTGTCGGAAGCTGAACGATAGAACGAATATCCGCTAAGTTTTCTTCAAACCAATCATCGATAAAAACTTGCTGTACATTCATTATTTTATCCAATTGATCTTGGGCATCTTTAATCCTTTGCTGCTTTCCGATTAAAATAATTGGAAGGGTTGTTAAAAGGATTAACATCACCAAAAAACAAGTAAAATACAGCCGCAATCTATTCTTCAATTTTGCTACTTTTAATAAAGCGAAAATTCGTCGAAACATAATTCCCCTCCTTTTACAAATCTATCTATATCAATAATGAGCAAACTTTCCCACTATTTCCATTTTTAAAGTATATCACCGTTTCTATTTTACCGTTAACCTTTTATAAATAAAAAGCGATTTCCCAGAAGGTGTTAATGCCTCTGGAAAATCGCTCTTTTATTATTTTAAAGTTTAAATCGATTCACTAACCCATTGAGTTCTTCGGCCATTTTTGACAGCTCATGAGAACTTGATGCAACCTCTATCATTGCTGCATTCGTTTGTTGTGACGTTGCTGATGTCTGTTCAACACCTGCAGCCGACTCTTCAGAAACTGCCGAAATTTCTTGGATAGAATCATTCATTTCGACAGTGTCTCCTTGAAGAACTGCCAAACTTTCCGAAACATCATTTACGCTATGAACCATTTTTGTAAGAGATTCGCGAATATGCTCAAATGTTTTTCCCGTCACCTGAATTTGCTCAGTTCCTTCTTCGACTTCTTTATAACCAGCTTGAAGCGAAGTCGCCACAAGATTGGATTCATTTTGAATGCTATTAACAATATCTGTAATATTTGTCACAGAATCTGAAGATTGTTCCGCTAGTTTTCGCACTTCATCCGCAACGACCGCAAATCCTTTTCCTTGCTCGCCTGCTCTTGCTGCTTCAATCGTCGCATTTAATGCAAGTAAATTCGTTTGATCTGCAATATCATGAATGACCGAAACCAGTTCTGATATTTTTCGTGCATGCCTATCTAAACCTTCTACTTTTTCTACCGCATCTAGCACAATTTGATCAATTTTAGCCATTTGATCTGTGGAATACGACATTAACGTTGCACCTTCGTTTGTCATTTGTAAAACTTCATCAGAAGATTGCTGAATATATGTCCCATTTTCATTAGCTTTTTGCACTTGCATTGTAAATGAACTCATTTTCTCAGAAAGATCACTTGCCCGATTCGCCTGAACTTCCGAACCTGCCGCTAGTTCTTGCATCGTTTCTGCAACTTGATCTGAACCTAATTTAATTTCATTTGAAGAATGCGTCAGTCCACTACTTTGGCGCGTAACAGTTTCCGAAACGCTATGAATATCTTTTAATAACCCTTGCATATTATCACTCATAATATTTGTTGCCGCCGTTAACTGACCAATTTCATCTTGTAAATTTGTTTCTAATGGAACGCCGCTGAAATCCCCTTCAGCCATTGATGCCATTCGATTTGTAACTGTTTGTAGTGGTTTCGAAATTAAGCGAGAAGTAATACTTGCAATTGCGATACCGATTAATACAACAAGTACACTGACAATACTAACGATTACACGTGTTTTTTTGCCACCTGTTAAAAGCATCTTTTCTAATTCCAAGATTTGATTCCCTCTACTTACTGCTCCACCTTCATAATCCGCGACTAAAGCTTCCACTTCACTATCCGCAATGATTAAATGCTCACGAGCTGCATCTATATTTCCTTTATCATATTCTTCAATAACATTTTTAACGATATAATCGCTCCAATCAGCCGTTTTCTGCATCACCACATCAAAACCTGCCATTGGAACCCTCACCAAAATTTCTTCATGACTTTCATCTGATAATTTTATTGCTTCATCGAAATGTTCTTTATGTTCCGGATCTCCTGTTAAAACATATGCGTGCGCTGAGCCAATTCGATCATAAATTGACCGCATAATTTTTTCATCACCTAAAACAATTGGAAAATCTCTATTTACAATCGCTTCGACAGTTTGATTATTTTTGCTTAAAATAACCATATTGTAAAGCGTTAAACAAATCACCAATACTAATACAAGCGAAAAACCAAAAATCATTTTAGAACGAATGCTTTTGAAACTAAAACCCATTTTCACAATCCACTCCCCTATTAAAATACGGCTTTCTATAGAACAAAACTTAATACCTACTAATCTTTTTTACTCAATAATTAAATATCCCTATCCAAAGCCCCTTTTCATAATAAAGTATGTCTATGTAATTAGCAATATAAAACTAGTTTTATCATTTTTCATGTATAAACCTATATCATTTAAATTAAATTCTGTAACAACTACATTCTTTCGAATTTGCTTCTTTCAAATCCGTAATTTCTGTACTTATTTTTTGACTTTCCTCTCAAAAATTGTACAATGAAAATAAATTATTCATCTAATAAAGGAGTTTACTATGCAAACATTATTATTCTTTTAATACGAGCTTGCTGTAAAAGCTCGTATCGATTGTAAGCTATCGATACGAAATGACATCATTTCAGGAGGTAGCATACATGGAAAAAGTATGTTTTGAATTAGAAAATATCAATATTATTTATTCAGATAAAAAGATTTTAGAAATTGAACATTTGGCTGTTCATCAATTTGACCGAATTGGAATTGTTGGCAAAAATGGTGCTGGAAAAAGTACTTTACTGAAGTTGCTCGCAAATGTGATTCCATCTTCCACTGGAAAAGTCCATCGTTATACAGACTTTGGCTATTTTGAACAAATCGAATCACCAAACGCGCGAGAGGTCGATCCTGTACTACTTAGTAAATTACAAGTACCCAGTCATACAAGTCAGCGAAGTGGCGGTGAAGAAACAAGGCTAAAACTAGCCCAATTATTTTCCGACTACCATGAAGCCTTACTAATCGATGAGCCCACAACGCATTTAGATCAATACGGCATTTCTTATTTACTAGACGAATTGAAATATTATTACGGAGCACTTATTATAATTAGTCATGATCGCTTCGTGTTAGATCAACTCGTGACGACGATTTGGGAAGTAGATGACGGGAAAGTAACTGTCTACTCAGGGAATTACAGTGAATATATTGCGATGAAGAAAGTCGGACAAACTCAACAATATAAAGCGCACGAGCAATATATAAAAGAAAAAAGTCGACTAGAAAAGGCATCGTTGGAAAAAATGCAAAAAGCCGATAAAATTGCGAAGGCTTCTGCATTATCAAAAAAAGAAACAAAAGCGAAGGCAAATCGAATGTTTGAAACGAAGTCCAAAGGCACAAGCCAAAAAGCTATCCAACGTGCTGCAAAAGCAATTGAACAAAGAGTCAACCAACTAGAAGTTGTCGAAGCACCAAAAGAAAATCATGTCATCCATTTCCGGCAATCAAAAGCACTTCAACTTCATAATAAATTTCCAATTATGGCAGACCAATTGACACTTTCTGTTGGAAATAAAGTTCTATTAAAAGATGTGAACTTTCAATTTCCATTAGGTCGAACAATCGCCATTACTGGGAAAAACGGTGCAGGAAAAACACAATTATTACAACATATTTTACAAAATGGAAATGGGCTCACGACCTCTCCTAAAGCTGTTTTTGGGATTTTTCAACAAATGGACTATCAATTTAAGAAAGATGAAACAGTCCTTCAGTTCATAAAGGAAAGAAGTGACTATCAGGAAAGTGAAATTCGTTCTGTTCTACATGCGATGGGCTTTGTAGGAAATGATATTGAAAAGAATGTGCGAAATTTAAGTGGTGGCGAAGCAACACGTCTCGTCTTATGTTGTTTATTTTTGGGACGATATAATATTTTAGTCTTAGACGAACCCACCAACTTTCTCGATATTTTTTGTATCGAAGCGCTAGAAAATTTCATTCGACAATACGATGGAACCATTCTACTCGTATCCCATGATCAAACCTTTATCGAACATGTTGCCGATGATGTGTATCTATTGGAAGAACAAAAATTAACACTGATTCATTCGCATTGATGGATTAAGAGGAGGCTGTCCCAAAAGTCGAAAGTATATGACCTTTGGGACAGCCTCCGATTTTTCTATGCGCAGAAATCAGCCTAATAAACAAATTACACAAACGGGAGATGTCCAATAGTATTACTATTGGACACCCTCCTTTTTAAAATGATGCTAACTTTTACTTTCCAATGCTTTTTTCTCTCTAAGCAAACGTTGAAATGCCTCTTCCAATTCTTCCGAAGGTTCAATACTTAATCGACTTAATACATCAGAAATTTTTGTTTCTAAAAGTAATAATTCGTCTTCATTCGATGTTTTTGGCGTTTCATTTAAATGAGCTTCATATGCATCATATATGCCATCAAAAACGGTAATCTCTTGATTAGCAATGGTTAAGATTTTTGTCGCAATCTTTCGTGTAAACATCCGGTCATGTGTCACAAAAATAACAGTCCCATGATACGTTTCTAAAAGTTCTTCCAGTGCTTCCAATGACCCGATATCTAAAAAGTTTGTCGGTTCATCTAACACCAATACATTGACATCACTCAAAAAGATTTTTGATAAAGCAACTTTTACTTTCTCGCCGCCGCTTAATACATGAACCTTTTTATAAACGGCATCTTCCGAAAAATGCATTCTTGCGAGCACAGTTCTCACGAATGTTTCGCTTTGCTTTGATGAGTTTTGAACATTTTCTAAAATTGTTTGTTTTTCATCCAATATCGTCAAGTTTTGGGCAAAATACCCAATCTTCACAGATGGTGAAACGTTAACTTCTTGTTCAATTATTTTTTTCAATAAAGTCGTTTTCCCTGCACCATTTGCACCAATAATCGCAAGTTTATCTCCGCCGCGCACATAAAAATTAGCTGGCTTCCAAAGAACACGGTCCCCCACTCTTCCAATAAGTTGCTCTGCACGGATAATGATTTGCCCACGAATACTTTCTTCATTCATAATATCCATTTGAACCGCTCGTAATGTTTCTGGCTTCTCTACTTTTTCCAATTGCGCTAATCTCGTTTCAAAAGCCGATACCGTTTTTCGCAACTTCTTTTGTTTATTTGCAAAATAAGGCTTCGATCCTTTCAATCTCGCTTCTGATGAAGTTAAGTTCTTTGGCTTTTTCGTCGCGCGTTGTGCTTTTTCTTCTTTTTCCCGCATTGCCACTTCCAACTTTTTCTTTTCTTTTTCATATTTTTCATACGCAAACTGTTGAGTTTTTCGTTCCAATTCTTTTTGATTTTTGTAGTCTGTATAATTCCCTTTATAAGTCGATAAACGACCTGCATCGATTTCCCAAATTTCCGTACAGAGCTGATCAAGAAATATCCGGTCATGAGAAACAAGAATGAGTGCGCCTTTATAATCCTTTAATGTTTTCTCTAACCACTCAATATGTTTTTGATCTAAATGAGTCGTTGGCTCATCCAGTAATAATAAACCTGCATGATGATTGAACGCTTGTTGAAGATATTGTTGTGTAATTTCTCCTCCACTTTTCACATCATTCATTTGTTTTATTTGAGGCACCAGCTTTGTGGATGTATGTGGAATAATTACGCCTTCATCAGCGACGACTTCCCCAACTAAAATTTTTAATAAAGTCGTCTTCCCACTGCCGTTCCGTCCAACTAATCCAATGCGCGCAAAATCTTGCACATGGAGCGATGGAATATCTAGTAAAAGTCGGTCTTGTATATAGTATTTCATCGCAGTTCCTTCAAGTAATTGCATACTTTCATCTCCTTTTTATCATAGGGAGAACTATAAAAAGCCCCCTATATCCATTCAGAATAGGAGGCTAAAATTGCATAGGTGTACCCTCAAAAAGACCTATCTCTTTTAAGGTCAACTACATATTACAAGCCAATCCTATTCTGAAAACCCATCAATTTAAGCATTCTAAATAAGCAGTTGGACACTGCAAATTTCAAAGTTTTTGATGTTTTTCTGTAAAATAGGATTAGTTGTACATGTAATTGGGTCACCCTTTCTTATTAATCTTCTCTTTACTGTAAAATATTTTTTAAAAATAGTCAAATCCTCTGAATTGATTGACCATTCATCTAGACGACTCATATTTCTCCTTTTACAAATGGCATCTTTACGATATTTTCATGTTTTTTATCCAAATATACCATTTCACATAAGAATTTTTAGAATAGTTGTAACAATCATTTCCTTATGCTATAGTAAACGCAGACAATTGAATATCGGAGAATTAGGTGTAATAAGGAATTTTTATTACTTTATTGCTTAAAAGGGAAGACCGGTGCAATCCCGGCGCTGTCCCGCAACTGTAATTCGGAGCGAGTCGAAAAAACCACTGTTTTCTAGTTTGAAAATGGGAAGGTTCGATGAGCAATGATGATAAGCCAGGAGACCTGCCTATCGATTCTCAAAGTAACCGTACCTACGGAGGATAGGGGATGTTATATGCAAACAAGTAGACTAATTCCATTTTTTGAAATGAATAAATCTACGCTTATTTAGCGTGCAATGATAACAACCTCATCATAAGGTTGTTTTTTTATGCTAAAAATCATTTGGAGGTGTCATCCATTGTATGGATCCGTACAATATTTCTCAAATTGCTTAACAGAAAGTATGATGAACCGTTTAGTAAATGAACATGCTCACTCATTGAATGATTGCTATAAACAATTACTTGCAGACATTCATTCATTAGAAGAACCTCAAACATTAAAAGCAACATACGTAACAAATTTACAAAAATCCTATCAAAATATTGTAAGCGATGTTTCAAAGATTGAAGAAGCAGTACATATGGAATTGTAAAAACTAAACTGTACACGAAATAATCGATTGTTTCGTGTACAGTTTTCATTTAATTTCTTCGAATCGATAACCATTTTTTATAAGTTCCACAACGCCAGAGCCATTCAAGCGGACCATATTTAAAGCCTTTTAACCAATAATAAGAAAAAACCATTTGTACAAATACGATGACTAAACAAATAATCATCGTTGTTACATACGAAAGAATCATTTCCTTTGGAATCCATAAACCAATGCCAACTAAAAGAACTGTTTGTCCAATGTAATTCGTAAACGCCATGCGACCAAATGCATTTAGAAAACCTTGTGCGTTCTTCAGACGGTTTACAATTAACACAAGCAAACTCACATAAAATATCGAGTAAAATGGTGCAAGTTTCAATGATTGTTTTGCAAAATCATAAAACGCAATATTGGCTTCAATTTGTTCATCTGTCAATTCTCGATGTTCCATATAAGCCATTGACCCAATTTCTGGTGCTTTTTGCCAAAGAATAATTGTAGCGATACTTGTTGCGATTAATGAAACAATCATCACAGCCAACCATTTCTTCTGATTTTTCTCAGCCGCTTCGAAAATACGATATTGCCCAAACGCAAAACCAAGTATCATTAAAGGTAGAATAAGCAAAACTTTCGCACCTAAAATACTCCCTATTATAACCCCAATAATCCCTACAAGTAAATTCACCAACTTAGGAAATTTATGTAAGAAAAAAATAAGCAACCCTAAAATCGAGTAAAATAATAATGCTTCACCCGGATGAACCCATTGATGTAAAACGCCGATTAAAAATAAAATAAACATACGACGTATAAACAATATCGACGGACGATACTGTCTTTCTTTTGCCCGTGAATAAAAAATCCAAACACCTACGCCAAATAAGAAAGAAAATATCGCGAAAAAGCGCCCTTCTACAAAAATATATAAGAAACGTTGTATCCAAACATCATTTGTCGTTCCCGATAAATTCATAAATCCACTCCAAAGTGCCAACACATTGACAAAAGGCAACCCGAGTAAAGCAAATCCTCTTAGTGAGTCAATCACATGAATTCGATTTGCATTCATTGTTGGTTCCATTCTCTTCACCTCTTTTAAACATTCATAATGCCATTGTACGCACAAACTAGAAAAAAGAATATCGTTTCTAATTACAGTCAGGTGACAGTTTTGTCATGTCCGAATTATGATTATTCAGTAAAAACCCGAAGAAATAAAATTCCTCGGGTTTTAATTTTTTCATTTAATGATTCGACTACGAAGTTTTTTCTAGCATACCACGCTCTTTTTTTCCATGAAGAAAATAATATAAAACGGCTGCTGAAACAATCATCATACCAAGCAATAAATACAAACCGCGATAACCTGTTGTAGCGACGATAAAACCAAGGAGATAAGGGCCTACACCAAGGCCTGCATCTAAAAAGATATAAAACGTGGAAGTTGCTAAGCCGACACGTTCTGGAGGTGTCACTTGAATGGCAATCGCTTGGATCGATGACTGCATATTTCCGAAACCTAAGCCGATTAATACCGCAGCCGTTAACAACATCATCCCATTTTGTGCAAATGAAAGTAAAATCATTCCTCCGCCATACAAGATAAATGTCGGATACATCACGATATTAGCGCCTTTACGGTCAATTAAAGGACCTGTAAACGGGCGCGATAATAAAATCGAAAATGCATACACGACAAAAAATACACTCGCTGCTTGCTCAAGATTTGCCTCTGCTGCATACAAATTGAAGAAAGATAAAAGTCCTGCATAACCAATTGCGATAATTAACGTAATCATCGAAATCGGCACTGCATTCACTTCAACGAAAGATGAGAACTTCCAATCATTTTTCATTGTTACTTTCTTCACTTCAACTGGTGGTACTTGTAAAAAAGTCGCTAAGATAAGCGCGACAAGTCCAATCGTAAAACAAAGCACAAAAATCATCGTACTGCTTGAAACTTTCATCATATACATCCCAACAAATGGACCGATTGCCGTAGCCAATGTTGCGCCCGTACTATAATAACCGATTCCTTCTGCCCTTCTCGTTGGCGGCAATACTTGTGCAACAATTGTCCCAGCACCTGTACTTGCAATTCCTAACATCATACCGTGTAAAAAACGAGTGAAAATTAGAAAGACAATTCCTAGCTGTATAAAATATAATGTTGTCGCTAATGTAAATAAAATTAGCCCAATTATTAAAGTCTTTTTGCGGCCGACTTTATCAATAGCACGTCCCGTAAATAATCGACCAAGTAGCGTTCCCACAACAAATAATCCTGTTACAAGCCCGACTTCACTTAACGAAGCATCGTATGCTTCCACTGCATGACGTCCAATAATAACAATCAATAAATAAAAAACAAGCGTCAATAAAAAATTCACGATTGAAACCATTGTAAAATCTTTCGTCCATAATTTTTCTCTTTGCATAAAAGTTCACCTTCCTTTGCCATTTTCCCATTGTATAAGGAAAAACGCCTTTTCGAAAGGATTTTCCTTTAATTTTTCATGACATTTTATTTGTAAACGCTTTCCCTATCTAAGTTCAGCCTTCACTTTCCAAAACTTAGACAACTTTTATCCAAGTTCAAACCGAATTTTTCTAACTGACACAATCTTCTATTTTTTTCATATTGATTTCCAATAAAAGTTAAGTTATAGTTTGAATAACGATTAATAAACACAAAAAGAATATTAATGTTCGTGTTTAGGGGTGTTTTTCTATATTCAAAAGTTTTTCTTTCGTCTTTTCACTTCAATACATACTTGGCATCTTTAGGAGGATTTTATGAACACAACTTATGAAGGAACGAATAAAATGATTATGGGAATTGTTCTCGGCGTCATTACTTTTTGGCTCTTCGCACAATCAATGGTCAATGTCGTTCCCGCAATCCAAGAAAGCTTACATATTTCATTAAACATGCTTAATATCGCAATTAGTTTAACCGCCTTATTTTCAGGTATGTTTGTTGTTGCGGCGGGTAATTTAGCGGATAGAATTGGCCGTAAGAAAATGACTTATATCGGACTTTTACTTAATATTATCGGCTCTTTTTTCATTATTATCGCGGACGGTGCTTTTCTTTTAATATTTGGTCGAATCATCCAAGGTTTCTCCGCTGCTTGTATTATGCCTGCAACAATTGCTTTAGTAAGTACATATTTTGTCGGACCAAAAAGACAACGGGCACTGAGCTATTGGTCGATCGGTTCATGGGGTGGTTCAGGGGTTTGTTCTTTTTTCGGCGGTGCAGTTGCAACGTATTTGGGCTGGCAATGGATTTTCATCTTCTCAATCATTTGTTCCATTTTGGCAATGATTTTATTGAAAGATACACCTGAAAGTAAAGGAACGGGCAACAAAACTGCGCGCTTCGACGTGCTCGGTCTTGGTTTATTTGTCATCATGATGTTAGGGTTAAATTTACTTATTACAAAAGGTGCAGATTTCGGATGGACAAGTATGATTACCTTCCTTCTACTCTTTGTAACAGTCGGTACAACGCTACTTTTTATTAAAATTGAATGGAAAAAAAGAAATGCATTAATCGATTTTCGGCTATTTCAAAATAAAGCTTATACTGCCGCAACCATTTCCAATTTCTTATTAAACGCAGTTGCGGGTACATTGGTCATTACAAATTTATATATTCAAATGGGTCGTGGCTATAATGCATTTCAATCGGGTTTATTATCAGTTGGCTATTTAGTTTCAGTACTTGTCATGATTCGCGTAGGTGAAAAGCTTCTACAAAAGCTCGGCGCACGTTTACCGATGCTTATCGGTTCAGCTTTAACGGCTTTTGGAATTGGTTTAATGGCTTTCACTTTTTTAAGTGATACTTATTATATGATCGCTGTCTTTATTGGTTTTATTTTATTTGGAACAGGTCTTA
>CANSAF010000059.1 GCA_947644645.1 uncultured Sporosarcina sp.
TCCTACACAACTTGTTAAACGTTCATTATAAAACTTTGGTGGTTTATTTTCCGATATCTTCGATTTTCTGTGTCATTGTTCCAACGTAAGTAAGCCCGAAATATAAAAAACGCGCATCTATCGATACGCATGCCAAATAGCCGTATTACGCATTTTTTTGCGTTCATACGGCTATTTAAAGCTACATTTGGCCTGAATGTTTTTAGACCAGGGCATATACTGATTTAAAATCTCAGGATTGTTATGAATATCTAGGTTTGGTAATTCAGTTAAAACTTTTTTCAGGTACTGATAAAAATCAATCCCGTTATTTTTGACTGTTTCCGCGATGCTTAAACAGATTGCGTTTGCTTGAGCACCGGCTTCACTAAAGGAAAATAGCCAGGTTTTTCGACCAATAACGTTGGGACGAATTGCGTTCTCAGCGGGATTATTATCACTTTCAACCCGACCATCGTATAGAAATGCTTTTAAACCATCGCCTCTATTGAGTGTATATTCAACAGCCTTTGCCAACGCATTTTTCCCGTAAAATGGCGACGATTCAATCCAGTTAAGAAACTCTTCAACAATCGGTTTTGAATATTTCAAGCGCATTTTACGCCGCTTACTCGGCGATAGTTGTTTAAATTGTCTTTCTAGCCGATACAATCGGTCACAATATTCCACGCCAATTCTTCCGTTTTTACTGTCGACTTTTAACCAATTACGGCGTACATGTGCCCAACAATTGGCAAAGGTGACATCGTCTAATTTGTCGTAAGCAGAATAACCATCGCAAACGATTGTACCTTTAAAATTCATCGTAAAATTTTCAAGGACTAATCGAGCGCGTGTTAAGGAACTATGAAACAAGACAATCACTGGACCTTCATATGGCGTACTCCGAAAAACCCAATTGTAAGCATTTGATTGTCCCGATTTTCCATCCGATCGATTAATAATTTGTGAATAAGTTTCATCTACATGCAAAATAGATTTACCTATGATTAATTTTCGCATATGCTCATAAATAAGGTATAACCAATCATGCGCTGCTCGAATCACCCAATTGGACAGGTTTTTATCGTTGGTTTCCAAACCATATCGGGACCACTCCTTTACCTGACGGTAAAGTGGGAGGTATTGTATGAATTTATCATAAATCACCTTGGCCAAAACACTAGGATCCGCAATACTTCTTTGAATGACAGGTTGCGGGGCTTTCCCTCGAATAATTTGCGCTGATTTTGCAGAGTCACTTTTACATTGTTTACATTCATAGGCATGTTCAATATGTTGGATTTTCTTCATTTTAGCCGGAATGAATTTAGCTTCTTCACGCACAACGGTACTCCCAATTTCAGTCATTTGATTTTGGCAGCACACACACGATGTATGTTCAGGATGATGATGAATTTCTTCAACCTCTATGTCATCGCGTAATGAATCATTTCTTTTTTTTTCGAGTAGCTTTTCGTTTAACTGTATATGTAATGATTTCTTCGCTTTGTTCCTCTGTGTGCTCAGAGTCAATAAAAGATAAATCATCATCAAATAGCGAACCTTGTCCTTCTGGTCCATTATATTTAGATTTCTCCGTTTTTGAACCAAATAATTGTTTCGTTAGATATTGGAGTTGCTGGGTTAACGCTTCATTATGCTTCAATGATTGATCCAACTTTTTCGATAGCTCTTGATTTTGTTGGTTCATAAGCGTTAATTGTTCTTTAAGTAATTTAATTAATTCTTTGCTTTCTTTTTCATTTGTAGCTGAAACGTTAGACACACCAGTCACCACTTTTCGTTCGAATTTATATCTTTCATTATAGTTTGTTTTAGCGATGAGCGAAAGATACAAACGACACATTTAAAATGCGCTAGTAAGAGATGGGCGAATCGCCTTAGGTTGCTGTATTGCCAAGCCTTCCAGTAACCAACGTAATTCCTGTTGAGAAAGTTTTTTTACTTCCTGTTCATTTTTAGGCCATTGGAGTTTACCGTTATCCAATCGTTTGTAAAGCATAGCGAAGCCATCGCCATCAAAATACAAACATTTATAGCGATCCTTACTCCAACCAGAGAATAAAAAAATCGAATCACTATATGGATCTAAATCAAAGGTATCTTGAACAAGGGTCGCAAGACCATCAATCTCTTTTCGCATATCAGTTTTACCGCAGATGATGTAGATATTTTTAACACTTGTATAATCCTGCCTCATGAATTTTTCAACTCCCTCATAATTGTTCGGACGATATGTTCTTCCACACCACTATAAAAAGAAACTTCAGCATAAGCAGTTTTAATCGTGCAAATGCTTTGTGCGAGGGATGGCGAGGACGTAGGAGCTAATGTTTTTTGGTTACTGGGATGTAATGTAACCGGTACGATTGTTAATTTTTCTTGTGACATGAGAAAAACACCTCCTTGAATTGATATTTCTATCTTACAAGGAAGCGTTATTTGTTTATATGCGTTGTTTGCTTTCGGGCTTACATTAAAAGTCATTTGTTTCATTAGTATAAGAAGTTTAATTTTGATGAATCGATAAAATCTACAGTAGAAAAGAGGTGTTTTTATGATTACCTATGTGAAGATGAATATCTTTGAAAGTCCTGCGCAAGTCATTGTGAATACGGTGAATACTGTTGGTGTGATGGGAAAAGGGATCGCGAAGCAATATAAAACATTCTATCCCGAAATGTTCAAGGAGTATCAAAAGTTTTGTGAAGCAAAATTACTTGAAGTTGGGAAGCTTTGGATTTACAAAACGGAAAATAAGTGGATTTTAAACTTTCCTACAAAGAAACACTGGAGAAATCCGTCTAAGATTGAATATATCGGAGAAGGGCTTCAAAAATTTGTGGATACCTATAAAGAAAAAGGGATCCGCTCAATTTCATTTCCGCCATTGGGCTGTGGAAATGGAGGCTTAAACTGGGAAGATGAAGTGAAGCCTTTAATGGAAAAATATCTTAAGGATATAGATATTGATGTTTTTATCCATGTCCCGATGGATCGTATGGCAATAAAGAAACGGGAACATTGTGTTTGTGTACCCATCACTCGAAATTGAAAAGAAGCCCTTAGCAATGCCAAGAGCTTCTTTTTCTTCCTTTTTGTTACAGGACACGTCCATCTTTCATTGTGATGATGTGATCAACGTAGGATAGCATTTCTTCGTCATGCGTGACCATTAACGTGGTGATGTTTAACGTTTTCGTCAACTCACGAATTAAGGTCATAACGTCTTTTGACCTTTTTGAGTCTAAACTTGCAGTCGGTTCATCCGCAAATAACATTTTTGGTTTGTGAATAATAGCGCGGGCAATTGAGACACGCTGTCTTTCCCCACCAGATAAGGACGCTGGGTAAGCTTCTTTGCGGTGTTCCATATCTATTAACTTCAGAACTTTATCGATTTCTTTTTTTCGTTCATGTTTTTTCAAAGGCGATTCTGAAACATCTAGCATAAGCATAAGTTGCTCTTCTACCGTAAGAAAAGGTACGAGATGGGCAGATTGAAAGACGAAACCAAAGTCGGTAGCCCGTATTTTTCTGATTTCCTCTTGGTTCATCGACGTCATATTGTTCCCCTCGAATACCACCTGTCCGTCTGAAGCACGTTGAAGTCCTGCCGCTATTGTAAGGATTGTACTTTTACCAGATCCAGAAGCCCCTACTAACGCTGTTATTTCACCTTCTTTAAGCGAAATATTAATCCCTTTTAAAACTTGTTCATCGACTTCACCATTTGTAAATGTTTTTGTTACTTCATTAATCGTAAAGATTGTCATATTAAACCTCTCCTTGTTGGATCGCTTGTAGTGGTTCGACTTTTTTGATTTGAATACCGGATAGTGTTGCACCAATAAATCCGATTACAAAGAATACGATAGATAATTGAACTGTATTTTCAAAAGTTAGGCTAAAAGGCATTCCTTCCGGCGCAACCATTGTGAAAGCTTGACTCAATGCCACGGATAAGGCAAGTGCAATAACAGTGATGACTAGCATTTGTGTCCACATCATTTTGAAAAGTGTACTCGTCTTTACACCGATTGCTTTTAAAATTCCGTACAATCCGATTTTTTGAACGTTCATCATATAGAAGAATATTGCAAACAACATCCCGCTAATGACGACTAAAAACCAAACAATCATATTTAATGACATCTGTTCCGCACTATAGCTCGGAATGGTATTTAGAAAGTTTTTATTTGTAAATGATTGTAAACCAGTAATCGTTTGTTCGTTATCAGTTCCTGGAATGAAAACCAACTGCATTTCCATTACTCGGTAAATTTCTTGGTAGTTTTCCATATTGATAAAAGCGACCGGTGCATGGCTATATTTCGCTTGATCAACAAAGCCTTTTACTTTAAATTCGCCACTGAACTGATTATTCGTTAATATATCTCCGACTTTTATTCCGTCTTTTTCTAATGAACGATCTAATACAATTTCACCTTTTTCAACTGATTCAAACAACTTGGAATCAGTTGATGTAACAAACGCAAGACTATGCTGCTTATCGTTTGCATCGTTTACAAATCCCATTTGAATCGAAAGTGCCACAGCATCTTTCTGTTTAGCTAGTAAGTTGTCTTGCACATCTTTATCTATTCTTGAAAGATTGTAGGTTTCGTTGGCCTCGGTTTCCATATAAAAGTGACCATCCGGGAGATCTTTTATTAGCGCTGCATTATCTTGGGATAATCCATTGGATAGTCCTGAAATGATAAATGTGAGAAAACTGACTAAAAAGATGATTGAACCTAAAATAGTAAACCGTACTTTATTTTTCTTGATTTCTTTCCATGCAATTTTCATATGAATTCCTCCGTTTTCTTGATAACCTAATTGTATATTTGCAAAGTGAACGGAAGATTAACGGGATATTACAGATTTGAAATTTTAGGTACCTGTCGAGAATTGTCGTCATTCGATAAATTGGCAAGCTACTTAACTACCGCAATCATTTATACGGGTTAATCTTAAGGTATGGAGTTGATGCAAATGGTTTTAATCTGTTAAAGTCAATAAATACACGATGTTGGTGATGCAGACGTTGTCGCCCGACGTGATGGATTTTTATTCACAAATGAGTGCCGAAGATTAACTACTGGACAATTCAATCCAAACGATTCTTTGATACAGGTACGATTTTAATAAGTATAATCATAACTATATTTAATGGTGGAATTAAAAAAGATGACTTCTGCGCAATACAGAAATCATCTTATTTTAAATTTATTTCCTAGGAAATAAATTTATCGATTATCCACTTTTTCTGGGTACATATCATGCTTGAACATTCTCTCTCTCGCCATATCTTCATAGATGGTGCCAGGTTTTCCATAATTACAATAAGGATCAATCGAAATCCCGCCACGTGGTGTAAACTTTGCCCATACTTCAATATATCTTGGCTCCATTAACTTAATTAAATCTTTCATAATTGTATTTGCACAATCTTCATGAAAACCATCATGGTTTCTAAAACTTCCCATATAAAGTTTTAGGGATTTACTTTCAACCATTTTCACATCTGGCATATAGGAGATATAAATGGTTGCAAAATCTGGTTGTCCCGTCATTGGACATAGACTTGTAAACTCTGGAATGTTAAATTTTACAAAATAATCATTCTCTGTATGTTGATTATTGAACGTCTCCAAAACAGACGGATCATATTCATAATTGTATTTTGTTTCTTGATTGCCTAATAATGTAAGGTCCTTCGTATCACTTTTTCTCATCTTCGTTATCCCCCTATTTTACTTCCGAAATATTCGGTTCATAAATATTCATTTTAATAACCACTTGTCTGATACCGCCTGCAACGACTAATTGCATCAACACTTTGGCGACCCATTGGCCTAATATCGCGTAAGGGACTAGTTCCCATGAGACAAATTTTAGTCCAAGGGGTCCGATTCCGATAATGACAAATAATGCTGAATCCAAAAATCCTGCAACGACACCTGAAAATAAAACTCTTCTAACAAACGGCAATTTAAACCTTGTATAGATTTCAGTATCCGCCGTTTCTGAAACAATAAAACTAAGCGTACTTGCAAATACGACCCATAATTGGTCACCTAATAAGTAGCTTGAAAGCGCTGATAATACAAGCGCGAAAACAATTAATAGGTAAGTTTTAAAACGCCCATATCTGTTTTGAACCATGTCTCTCATCACAAGTGTTAAGCCAATAAATAATGTACCATAGGGGATAATGAACAACCCTAGCTCCATGGGGGCAAATCTTGCTGTAATCACGTTAGCTAATATAATAGATAATAAATAGATGGCGATTCTAATCATAATGGAAGCCTCTCTTGTAAATAGGTTTGTAAGCCATCATTTCTTAACTTACAAGAAGGGCATTCTCCGCAACCATCTCCAATTATACCATTGTAGCAAGTTAAGGTATGTTCTCGAATGTACTGAAGTCTTCCCATTTGATCCGCCATTTCCCAAACTGCGGCTTTATCTTTCCACATAAGCGGCGTGATCAATTTTAAATCGGCATCCATTGCTAAATTTAATGTTTTGTTTAATGATTGAATAAACACATCTCGGCAATCGGGATACCCACTAGACTCTGTTTCACTGACGCCGGTAATAATATTTTTTGCACCGATTGTTTGTGCATAAATCGCGGCGAATGAAAGAAAAATATGATTTCTTCCCTCTACATACGTATTGGGAATTTCACCTTCTTCTATTGCCATGTCTTTTCTTGTTAAGGCATTTTCGGTTAATTGATTCAGAAGGTCCATATGAATAATCTTCTGTTTTACGCCAAGTTCTTCCGCAATCTTTTGGGCGCATTCAACCTCCGCATCATGCCTTTGTCCATACAAAAAAGTGACGGTTTCTACTTCATCAAATTCTTCCAATGCCCATAACAAGCATGTGGTAGAATCTTGTCCGCCACTAAATACAACTACTGCTTTTTCCATTATCTTTGCCTCCATAGTTTTTATTTTAGAGGGGATGGTTTCGAACCCTCTTTTGGAAATCTGTAAATGAAGCCCTAAATCATTTCTTTTTGTCTTTTAGGGTGTCAATACTTTCCATTTTTAAATATACACTTAAAATCTTACTAATTCAACTAGTTTACAAGTGACGATTGGAATCAATTGTAGATGGTGATACAAGTTTCAAAGCGGTTGATTCAGGACCCAACCCATCTGTTTGGACAAACTATAATATGGCTCAAACAGGACATAACAAAGCAGAAATTATTTTCACATATGCTACCGCGCAATTCTTAGGGTCAGCAGACTTATACTTCTATCAAGATGCTTGGGCTGCGCGTTTACCTGAAAATGTTGAACTCTATTGATCTAATGAAGGTACAGAGGATGCCAATTGGACAAAATTAGAAAACGTAAAAGAAACACGCGGAGAAACATCCAATGGCACACCGAATATAACGAAAGTTAACTATCGTTTCAATGGGGTTCCAGCTGTTGCATTGAAGATTGTTTTAACAAGTGATCCTGGAACCAATAGTGCCGGCAAAAAATTAGCGGTCGGACTTTCAGAAGTAGAACTGCGTGCTGAACATAGTTCGCTTAAGGTAAATGCCGAAGCAACACTTGATAATATACTTCTCAACAGCAACAGTGTGTCACCTAAAGAACTAAAAGATAAAGTGATTCACACGGAATATCAAAAAGCCATTGTTGAAGCAGTGAGTGATAAAAACGTTGCAGTCACATTATTGGAACCCTATCAAAATGTGATTCGCATGATTACAGAATCAGAAGATCATTTAACTAGAGAAACTTATACGATTAATTTAAATCAACCTGCACCTGATGCAGATTTGCCAGCAGATGATGATTCCAGAGACTATCCATACGGAAAAACTGTCGCAACTGCGGGAGATTATCACAAAAATCACCCGGCAGAAGGTGACCCCAAATTTGCCGTGGATAACAACTCATCAACGATATTCCATACACCATGGGGCGGGACAGATCGATCGAATTTCTGGATTACGCTGGAAATGGAAGAAAAAACAGAAATTGATGCACTCCGTTATTTATCAGGCAGCGGCAGCAGTAATGGTATTGTAAAAGAGTACAAAGTTGAAGTTTCTTTAGATAATGAAACATGGGAAGAGGTATCGGTTGGTAATTGGGCAAGTAAAACTGACGCATGGTCTATTGCGAGATTCGACGAACCAAAAGAAGTTAAATTCGTTCGACTCACAGCACTGTCAACTTACGGTGAAGGCAGTCAAGCTAATCGATTTATGTCAGCAAAAGAAATTAGGCTTCGTAAAGCACCTATTGCAAAAGAATCTATAGCTGATGCCGAAGTGACGCTTGACCAAGATTTATTTTTCTATGATGGAAAAGCAAAGACTCCTAAAGCAACTGTAACATTAGATTCAAACGTGCTTGAAGAAGGCATTGACTATCGCGTAACATATGAAAATAACGTTGAAGCCGGTGAAGCTAAAATCGTGATTAAGGGTATTGCAAAATACGAAGGCATATTAGAGAAAACATTCATAATCCTGGACAAAACTGAACTGGCATCCTTGATAACGGAAGCTAAGCAGCTCAATTCAAAGGCTTACTCAGAAGATTCATTTAAGGTTTTAACGGAAGCCATTCGAGCCGCAGAAGAAGCCTTAGAAAAAGCAGCAACTCAAACGGAACTGGATAAAGCGCTTGCTGATTTAAAAGAAGCCATTGGGAACCTTGAAACTATTAAAACTGTGGAAGCTTCTGCAGTGGTCAACCAGTTGAAAGGAAACCAGAATGAATTGGTCATCACCGTCGAAGAAATCTATGTAGGTGATACTGCAAGCAGGACGTTAACTAAGACCCTTCTCATCAAAAATAATGCACAGGGAACTTACCAAGTAGGTCGTTACGAGGTATTCGTTAATACGAAAGGCAATACTAAGGTTATTGAAATTTATATCATCGAATAGCAAAAAACGGTTTGGCCTTCGGGTTGAGCCGTTTTTTCTAACAGCACCAAATGAAATAATAGATAGCGATGGAATTATTCTTCTAATAAAAATAAGTGCTCACTAGCGTTGCATAAAATTCAGCGTTTACAATTTATTTCCACTTTAATAAGGATTGAAATAAAAGGGGGGCGGGTCTTCAATAATCAGTTCCTTATTTTGACATATTCTTTTTGTCGTTCCACCTTCATTTTTTCTTCGTTTCTTTGTCCATGAAATGTTTTCTTGTGATTGGGCTGACAATGGAAAAGTCTACTCCATAACGTTTATTTTCAGGGTTTTTGGGGGTGCAGAGGTTCCAACAAAATTTTGAATTGTTTTGGAACCTTGCATCTTTCCTTTTTTAATTCATTGTGTATTAAGAATCCAATTCATAAAATCGAACCGTATTCCTATATAATTTCCGGTACGAATCCGAAAGAGAGACTCCTTTTAATTCCGCTATCATCGCGACCGAGTCGTGAATCATCTTCGGGTGTGTCATTTGATCTGTAAACTTATCCTTAAATGGCCAAGGCCCGTCGGTTTCGACCATTAATTGCTCAAGTGGATACTGTTTTACAAGCGTTTGAATTTCTTTTTCATATAAAACATCCGGCGTGACGGAAATAGTATAGCCGTTATTTATCATACGCTGCGTTGTGATTGCATCGCCTTTAAACCAATGGAAGTGTGCCTTATGAATGGAATGCTTTTCTAAAAGATCAATGGCGATGTGGGCATCATCGTAAACAGCGTGAAGGATAACAGGTTTATTCCATGCTTTTGCAAGTTTTAAAAACTGATCCAGTAACTCAACATAACCTTCAAATGGAAATCTCATGTGCTTGTTCGTTACTTTACGCAAATAATACGGCAGTCCGATTTCACCAATCGCAACCATGGCATCCTTGTTTTTTTCTATCCAAGACATAAGTGCTTCAATTTCCGAGTCCGAAGGGAGTGCTTGTTCAGGATGAAAACCAAATGCTGGTTTCACTTGTTTATAATTTTTCGCGAGTGTTAAATTCGCCCGACAAGAATTCAAATCAGAAGAAACAGAAATCAGACCAGTACATTGAACATCGTTTAAAGTTAAATCCCCGATAATCTTTTCGATTTCATCCTCTGTATACTGGTCTAAATGAATATGCGAATCGATGATTTTCTTCAATGAACACACCACTTTCTATTTGTTGAATCCGCTTACTTCGTGCATTGACTATCACTTATTCTATCACAGGAATCATGCGTTCAATTCGTGCACACTTGTTTCAGAAGGTTTTTTAGAAAACGAGAAAACCACGGCCCAAGCGGCTGATGCTGCGTGAATATAGCGTTGTAGCCCTTCTCACGTTTACTATATCTCAAGAAAATCTTTTATTACAACTGAAATTCCATCATCTCATCAGCGATATGAAATCTGGCTTTTTCCATTTTGTTTCTTATATAGCCATCCAAATCAAGTGCCGGAATTGAGTGATTGAAATGAGTGAAATCGATCTTCGTTCCGCGACTAAATATTGTACTCCAAGTGCTAACGATAATTTCTATCACAAGTAAAATGAAAGAGGCAGATAGCGCCCGTGCGACACTATTCACCATCATTTTTTGAACCTGATCCCAAGACCATCCGTAAATCATGGCAACCATAGCTGCAGAAATTACGTCAACAAGCAATGGAATATGCATACCAGCTTTCCAATAAAAATAGACATTACACCCGCTCCAATTAATGGAATAATCGGAATGACTGATAATGTAAAAGACAATTCATTCTTCAATTGTATCGCGTACGAGAGCCTTTTAAAAACAGCTAAAAACCTCGTACTCCCCCTTTCGCAACCACCAATTTTTATAGCAATAAACCAAAGTTACTCAAATCACAATAATGGGTTTCTTTTTCGTGATATGCTAAACTTTTAAAGGTTCAAAAGGCAATGTAAAAGGTGGAATTTGTTTGAAAAGAATAGAGCGTAAGCAACAAGAGAACCTACAGAATGAAAAGAAGAAAAGACCCTATAAAAAAATCATCCGAATGCTGTTAATTGGACTAATCGGTGTTATCTTATGTGGATTGATTGTGTTGAATGTACTTATTTGGTCCAAAGATGTGAGTAAATTGGAAGAGGCAGAACCGAGACCGACGTTTATTTACGATCAAAACGGAAATATTGCTAGTAAAATTTCGAATTCGAATATTGAAGGTGTTCGGCTGGATGAAATGCCAAAAGCGCTAATTGAGGCGGTTATCTCTGTGGAAGATCAGCAATTTGACAAGCATCATGGGATTAATTATTTCGGGATTGCGCGGGCATTTACCCAAAATTTGTTAAAAGGGGAAGTCGTTGCCGGTGGAAGTACGATTACGCAGCAGCTTGCAAAAAATATGTTTTTAACGCAAGAACGCACGTATTCTCGTAAATTTAAGGAATTACTGATCACAAAGAAAATTGAAAGAACGTATTCAAAAGATGAAATTATGGAACGCTACTTAAATCAAATCTATTTCGGTGAAGGAGCGTGGGGTGTGGGGCGAGCTGCGCAAATTTACTATGGAAAAGATGTAAGCGAATTAACATTAAACGAATCAGCGACATTGGCGGGGCTCATTAAGGCGCCTTCCCACTTATCGCCTTATAAAAATATGGAGAAATCAGTGGAACGTCGCAACATCGTTTTGACGCTAATGAAGAAAGAAGGATACATCAATCAAGCAGAATTTGATGAAGCAATTGGTCAAAAAATACGATTATCCGATCAAGAGACGATGGATTACAGGGGGAAGTATCCGTATTATATCGACCATATTGTAGATGAAGCTGTCAATAAACACGGAATTTCGAAAAATGAAGTCCTTGCAGGAGGATTACATATTTATACAGAGTTGAATCCTGTCATTCAAGATGCCTTGGAAGAAATCTATCAAGAGGATAGCCATTTTCCGAGCAGTAAGCCTGATCAACTGATTCAAAGCGCTTCGGTCTTCCTGAATCCTAAAACGGGTGGCATCAGTGCATTGGTTGGGGGCAGAGGAGACTATACGTATGGACGATTTAATAATGCGACTGAACTCGTTAGACAGCCGGGATCGACTTTTAAGCCGATTGCGGTCTATACTGCTGCATTGGAGGAAGGCTATCAGATTTCGGATCTGATTGTTGACGAACCCATCAATATAAACGGCTATTCTCCGCAAAATGTTGATAAAAAATATCGAGGAGAAGTGACGATGTACGATGCAGTCGCCCAATCGTATAATATCCCTCCAGTCTGGCTCTTACAAAATATAGGGATTGAAAATGGCGTGTGCACTGTCGAGCGGTTTGGAATACCATTGGAAAAAGAAGATCATAATCTCGGCTTGGCATTGGGGGGATTGTATAAAGGGACTTCGCCTCTACGAATAGCTCAAGCTTTCTCCACATTTGCGAATAACGGTGTCATGATGGAGGCCCATGCGATTACAGAAATTAGAGATTCGGAAGGCGAGGTCATTGTGAAGGCGGAGAAAACTCCCATTCAAGTGACGAATGCGGAAGTTGCGCAGCAAATGACTTATATGTTGCAAGGTGCTGTGGAGGTGGGAACAGCTAAAAGTGCACAAATTCCAGGAATGGAAGTTGCTGGTAAAACTGGAACTACCCAGCTGCCATTCGAGGGTGTTAGCGGTTCAAAGGATCACTGGTTCGTCGGATATACACCAGATATTGTGGGCGCGGTTTGGTTGGGCTATGATCAAACGGACGCGGAACATTACTTGGCGTCGACAAGCGGTTTAACAGCAGCGCCAATTTTTCAACAAGTCTTGTCAAAGACTTTAAGTGAGTTACCTACGAAAGAATTTGATTTACCATTAATTGATCAAATGAAAAAAGATCTGAAGAAGCAGGAAAGAAAACTGGAAAGGAAAGCAAAACGACAAGAAAGGGAGCAAAGGAAGAAAGAGAGGAAAGAAGAGAAGAAAAAAGAGAAAGAACGGAAGAAAAAAGAGAAAGAGCGGAAAAAGCAAGAGGAGAAGGAAAAAAAGAAACGGGAAAAAGAATAGTTATTGGATGCCTGTGCGGGTGAAATTATGACAATTCAATGTTCTGTATAAGTTGTAGAGAGAAATGATGTTTAACGTTGTTACAATTAACTTCATTTTATATGCGTATGCAATTGTAGTGTGTTGTCTGATAGTTTGTTTGCTTGTGTAGCCTCAATATTTGTTTTGTTATACGACAGTAAAATACGTTTACGAACATGCTTAATGAACGTCGCTTCACTGAACAGGATGACCTAAAGGACATTGCCAAGTAGAAAATTAAAGAACATAAAGCTTAAATACCTTCATGTAAATCTCTAATATTTAAGAAAGTATGGATACTGGTGTGCCAAATTTTTTTAACATATGAATATTGAGTTAGGACATGGTTATTTGTAAATATATACTTTCAAATACATTTGCTTGCTATTTCATTAGCGACCTGTTATTCTTAAGAAGAGTTATTTTTGTTCTTTCTCAGATTGAGAAGAGTATTTGGTTTTCGTCTAAGGTATTTGAGCAGAGATAGTAACACATTGTGCGATATGCACATTAGGAGGCAATAATTATGGAACAAGGTACAGTTAAGTGGTTTAATGCAGAAAAAGGTTTTGGATTCATCGAGCGTGAAGCAGGAGAAGACGTATTCGTACATTTCTCAGCAATTCAAAGCGACGGTTTCAAATCTTTAGACGAAGGTCAAAGTGTAGAGTTTGAAATTGAAGAAGGACAACGCGGCCTACAAGCTGCAAATGTTCAAAAAGCTTAATCATTGATAGTAAAAGACCTTACATGTATATGTGAGGTCTTTTTTGAGTTTTCAAGCAATCCATCTCCAAGCGAGAGCATAAATATAAAACGAGCTATCGATGTGACTGCACAGCCGTTTTAAGATTAAATCGTAAATATATTGCTGTAATTATGAAAGTCGGGGATTAGTCCTCGGCTTTTTTGCTTACTAAAATTATCAAACAGGAAAAAATCTAAAAAAAGAAGCCATAAGACTTCTAACCGTAGGAACTACCGGGATATACCGAACAAAGCTTGACGTTAAATTTTATGATTTACTTCTTGTTTGTGATTTCTGCAGTCATTGTCGCCATCTTCTTGTATGTATTGACCGTTCAAAAAATTAGTATGTTCGGTGTGATGAAAGCGCAAGGGATATCAGGTGGCTACTTGTCACGCTCGGTCATTGCACAAACGTTTCTTTTAGCAGCGGTAGGGGTACTTGTCGGTTTTATTCTAACGTTAATAACGGGCGCATTTTTACCGAGTGCAGTTCCTGTAGCGTTTGACATTGTCACAATGTGTATTTACGGATTGATTTTGATCGTTGTTGCAATCATGGGCGCCGTATTCTCCGTTCTTACAATTGTACGTATTGATCCATTGAAAGCGATAGGAGGATAAAAGATGTCAGTATTAGAATTAAAACAAGTGAAAAAAACATTCGGCAGTGGCCATAAACAAGTAGAAGCCTTGAAAGAAACAAATTTTTCAGCAGATAAGGGAGAGCTTATTGCAATTATTGGGCCATCTGGTTCTGGGAAGAGTACGTTTTTAACGATTGTTGGTGGGCTTCTTACCCCTACCTCAGGTACTGTCATGATCAATAATAAAAATTTAACAGATATGAATGAGAAACAGCGTTCAAAGATACGACTGAATGAAATTGGATTTGTATTACAAGCTTCGAATCTCGTGCCATTTTTAACGGTAGCGAATCAGCTGAAGCTTTTGGATCAAGTCAAAAGAGGGAATATGTCGAAATCTCAACTGGAAGAACTGTATGAAGACTTAGGCATTGGCGATTTACGAATGAAATATCCCGCTGATTTATCTGGCGGTGAACGTCAACGTGTGGCAATTGCCAAAGCATTATATAGTAACCCGTCCATCATTTTAGCAGATGAACCAACAGCTTCTCTCGACTCAGATCGCGCTTATGAAGTCATGGAATTATTGAAAAATGAGACGAAAAACAAAAATACGACGACGATTGTTGTTACGCATGATACACGTCTCGTAGGTTACTGTGACAAGGTTTTCAATATGACGGATGGCGTACTTAAGCAAGTATGAGCGTTCTTTATCGAAAAGGCAATAGGGTTCTCTATAGACCCCTATTGTCTTTTCGATTCATATAATAAATTGCGCATATATTACGTAGCACGAAAGGAATTAGGAAATACTTTGAAAAAATAAGAAATGAGTAAAGCTGTTAAGGGTGCATACTCACAAATAGAAATTGGTAATATCCATAACGCTTATTATATTGACATTATGAAATGTTTGAACTAGCATAGTATTTAGATAAAACTACATAATTTTTTAGAAGCACTAGGGGAGCTGTGTAATGGCTGAGAGGAATGTTTCATATTCTGACCCTTCGAACCTGATCTAGATAATACTAGCGTGGGGAAGCGCGTTCTTGCTGTATGATTAAATAGATATACTACAAGACTGCATTCTCACGTGGAATTCAGTCTTTTTTGCGTTTTTCTAAAAAAGTATTTATGTAGTTTTTAAACAAGAAGGAGGAACACAAGAAATGACGAATTATGGAAAGCCTGTGAGCGCGGATTTTACATTATCTCCGATGAGTGATGATTTTGTCCGGGTGATTTTGGATACTTTGGATAAAACGAACACATCTAAAGTATGGATGGAGACAGACGATGTTTCAACAGTGATACGCGGAAAATCCGTCCATGTATTTGATGTAACAAAAGCAATCTGTGTCTACGCAGCACAGACAGGGAAGCATGTAAGTTTTCAAGCAAGGTATTCGTTAGGTTGTCCGGGGAATGAAGAGACAGAAGCTTTTCTTTCGATGGACGATAAAAAGGAGCATACATATACGGTGGAAGATGAAAAGATTTATGCAGCAGCAAAGTTTTCATTATATCCAATAGGCGCAGCGGATTTCACAGAAACAATTCTGAACCAAATTGAAAAGATGAAAACGTATGTGAAAGTAAGTCGAGTTCCTACTGCAACAAAACTCGAAGGAAGTCTGACAGCAATGTTTAATGGATTAGAAGAAGTGTTTGATGCGACAGTAGACGCTGGCGCAGATCATGTTGTGATGGTAGTTTCTGTATCGATGAATAGCCCGTCACATCAATAACTGAGGAGAATGAAAATGCGAAAAAAACTATTTGTTTTAGCGAGTATTTTAATACTTGTGTTGGCAGGATGTGGGAATAACGATGAGAAATCGAATGAGTCGAATGAACTTCGTAAAGTGAGCTTTGCTTTAGATTGGATGCCAAATACAAATCATACGGGGATTTATGTAGCAAAAGAGAAAGGTTATTTTGAAGATGCGGGACTAGATGTGGATATTCTTTTACCAGGTGAGGTAGGCAGTGGACAACTTGTTGCGACAGGGAAAGCGGATTTTGGGATCAATTATCAAGAGAGCCTAATGATGGCGCGCAACGAAGGGTTGCCACTTGTTTCTGTAACGGCCATTATGCAGCATAATACGGCGGGTTATGCGTCCCCAGCAGAAAAGAATATTACAGAACCCGCTGACTTAGCGGGTAAAGTGTATGGAGCAAATTTAAGCCCGCTTGGCGAAGCAACGATGAAAACGATGATGGAAGGAAGCGGCGTTGGGATAGAAGATATTCAATCGACAAATATTGGTGATTCCGACTTTTTCGTAGCCATTCAGCGTGATATTGACTTTTCCCTTGTGTTTCAAGGATGGACGGGAATTGAAGCAGAAATTCGTGATATCGATTTAAATATGATGTACTTAAAAGATTATGCAGAAGGGTTGGATTATTACACACCCATTATCGCAACAAGTGAAAAGTTGATTGAAAAAGATCCAGCGTTAGTGAAAGATTTCATTCATGCGGCTGTAAAAGGGTATGAGTTTGCAATAGAAAACCCAGCTGAAGCGGCAGAAATTTTAATGAATCAAGTGCCGGATTTAAATGAGGAATTAGTAATGAAAAGCCAAGAGTGGTTATCGCCAAGGTACCAAGATGATGCGGAGCGCTTTGGGATTCAAGAGAAAGTTCGTTATGAAAAAGTACGCGACTTTATGATAGAGAATGATTTAATTGAAGCAGATTTTGATGTTGACAAAGCATTTACAAATGAATTCTTGCCTGAATAAGAGGAGGAGAGAAACATGTCGAATACGTTAATGAGTGTCCAAGTAATTCCGAAAGCACCTGAAGGCGAACATCCATATGATTATGTAGATATGGCGATTGAAATGATTGCGGCGTCAGGGTTGAAATATGAAGTGCATGCACTGGAAACAACAATTGAAGGAGAATTATCAGAGGTATTTACTTTATTAGAAAAATTAAATACAGAACTTACTGCACGTGGTGCGATAAGCGTAATGTTACAAATTAAAACGGCTTATCATCCAACAGGCATTACGTCAGATGAACTTGTAGGTAAGTATAGATGATTAAGCGATTTATGGAGAGGGGATGGCGATCGGTTGTCGCCATTCTCCTATTTATCATCTTTTGGGAAAGTATCGTACGAATTTTGACTATTGAAGAGTGGTTACTTCCAGCGCCAAGCGCGATTGTTCAAGAGTTTTTTGCAGTATGGCCTACATTTTATCCTCATTTATTATCGACATTGCTGCTTGCGGTTCTTGGGTTTTTAATCGGTGCATTGTTTGGGTTAACAGTCGCCATGGTCTTACATTCATTTGATAAAGTGCGGGAGACAATTTACCCTTTTTTAATTTTATCGCAAAATATTCCAATTATTGTTCTTGCGCCGTTGTTGGTCATCTGGTTTGGCTTTGGTACACTGCCAAAATTTATCATTATTACAATTGCTTGCTTTTTCCCGATTACGATTTCAACGTTGGGCGGATTGCAGCAAACGAATCGTGAGCTTTCTCATTATATGTTAATGATGGGCGCAAATAAGCGTGAGATGTTTTGGAAGCTAGAGTTGCCGGATGCAATCCCTTCGATGTTGTCTGGGCTAAAAATTGCAGCGACTTATAGTGTGATGGCGGCAGTTGTATCAGAATGGCTTGGTGCACAGAAAGGAATCGGTGTATTTATGACAATCGCGACTTCTTCTTATAAAACACCACGTGTATTTGTCGCAATCATTGTAACGATGTTTTTAAGTTTTCTATTCTTTAGTTGTATCTTACTCTTAGAAAAAATATTGAAACGATTTGTCGTTAAAGGAGGTGCCTGATGAACCTTTCTATACAAGGGATTCGGAAGTCATTTGATGAAAAATTTGTCCTTGGTGATGTATCGTTTGATGTATTAGATGGGGAGTTTGTTTCATTGATTGGCCCATCTGGAAGTGGGAAAAGTACGTTGTTTGGAATTATTGGAGGTCTTCTAGAACCAGAAGCCGGAGAAATTACAATTGACGGTGCATCGATTGTGAATGAGCGAGGACATATTAGTTATATGCCACAACAGGATGCGCTTTTTCCGTGGAGAACGATTTTAGATAATGTCGTGTTAGGACAGGAATTACACGGAGAAGTCGATACGACAGAAGCAAAAAGAATGCTTGAGTTTGCCGGCTTAGGTGAAGTCATTCATGCCTATCCGCATCAATTATCAGGGGGGATGAAGCAACGCGCTTCTTTTATTCGTGCGTTACTTAGCCCACAATCAGTACTTTGTTTAGACGAACCATTTTCAGCTTTGGATGAATTTACTCGTTTGGATATGCAAAAATGGTTGCTGAAGACTTGGGAAGCACATAAACAGTCTATTTTATTTATTACGCATAGTATTGAAGAGGCATTATTTTTATCTGATAAAATTATCGTTTTGACAAATTCACCAGCAGAAGTGAAAGAAGTAATAGAGGTTCCGTTTGCACGCCCACGCGATGAAGCGCTCCTGTTAACGGAAGAATTTTTAATGTGGAAGCGAAAAGTGTTGGACGTGGTTGCGAAGTAAGTGGTGTGATGGTTTCATTTAAATATCTTTTAAGCTGTGAGTGATTTCTGTTCTTTTCAAGAACACAAAAGCATCGAAAAATCTCTCGATGCTTTTTTTGCTGGTGATGGTAGATCTCGTTGAGAATTCAATCAGATGATCACGATCACTAGCGTTGCATTCAAAGTCATTCCACGAAATAATATATGGAACTTTCATGAAGTTTTTTTCATGAAAAATTCTTTTTAATGGGGTTTGATAGTCAACTATTCAAATCTAAAATAAAGGATACACGCAAGGATGATTTTACACAAAAAATATCATTTGAACGATGGTTTTCGCCTATTTCTACTAAATTATTTAATGAAATGATAGAAAGACTCCAATCCACATAATTCAGGAGATAGTGCGGTAGGGCGAATCTGAAGTGCACATGAAAATCCCGGTCGATTCACACGGGAAAAGAG
>CANSAF010000060.1 GCA_947644645.1 uncultured Sporosarcina sp.
ATCGAATTAGAGAAAGAAAAACTTGAGAAAAATCATTTAGCCGCAGAAAATTTAATGTTAGAAACTAAAATTGAAACAGAAATGATGAAGCATAAGAAAAAAATTGCTTTTATTGGGGATCCAATGAATGCATCTATTTTAGCAATGAAAGAAGTGATTATTGACGTATATGATATCGATGACATAGATGCTTTAATTGAGAATTGGACAATATATGATCATTTATTTTATTTAACATATACAATCGATGAGATGTTTTATGAAGAAATTGTGCCGAAATATATTCAACAAAAAATTGAGCCTATCGAAAATTTTATGATGTTAAAACGAATATTGGGGGGAATCGCATATGTATAAGTCTTGGGAACCAATGATATTAGGTGTGCTTGCGGAAGAAGGAAGTATACCAGATCGCCAGTCGATTTTTATCAATAAAACCAATGAATTACAGTTTTCAATTCAAATTATTTCAACGACTCCGAGTAGTTTTCCAAATAGCCGGCATGTTATTACTTGTTGGGGGAGTGATTTGGAAAGTCATGGTTTTGAAGATGATTCATTTGATCGAAAAGAGCGGATTCAAAATTTAATTCATTTTTTAGATCGTAAATTACTTGTTTTTCAAGTAGAAAAGAAAGCCAATGCAAAAGAAGATTATTTTACTGCTAAAAATATTCACTTGATTGCTAAAAAGCCATCATTTACACCGAAATTAGCTTACCATCCGATTCCTTTATATATTGAAAATGAGGAAAAAGTGAACCCGAATGATTATAATTGGGCGCAGTTTTCGACTAATTTAGCAAAAGGGCAGTATATTGGGCGAAATGAACGAGTATCACAAGAACCGGAAGATACACCTAGGTATTTACTTTATAAAACATTATCGCAACAATATATTGCAGCGGGAGCGTTTGAAAACCATCATTATGCACACGGCGGCTTTAGTTTTATGACTGGAGAAAGTGAATTTAAATATTTCACGGTTCAAAAAGAATTACTGAAGGAAATTTACATATGGGATCATGTGGCTTTTATTGAACATCATGAAGACCATGAAATTTTAACGCAACTGCAAAGTGGGCAATCACAGAGTATCTCTAATATTTCGGCTGAACAGCATCCAGAAGAAACGCTGGAAATAGTGGAAGAATCAACGCAACTGCCTGTAGAGGAAAAAGCGACTAATCCACTTGTGAATGAAGAAGCATTTATGCAGCAATTTATAGATGAAACGAAAAAAATGCAGTTATTGTATAAAAAAGAAGATCTCTATAACTTCCATACTTGTATGAAGGCAGGGAGTTTGACGATTTTAGCGGGGATGAGTGGTACGGGAAAATCACAGTTGATTAACGCTTATCGAAAAGCACTTCATCTTGATGCGGATAAATTTTTAATGGTGCCAGTGAGTCCGACTTGGACGGATGATTCCGATGTGTTGGGCTATCCAGATATTGTGAATAGCGTCTACCGCGCGGCGGATTCGGGGATTGTCAATTTACTGATTGAAGCAGCGGAAAATCCGACTGAAACGTTTATCATTTGTTTTGATGAAATGAATTTGGCAAAAGTAGAACATTATTTCTCACAGTTTTTATCTGTTTTAGAAATGGAAAAAGGACGTCGTAAACTAAGGTTGTATAATGAAGACCTTCAAAATAAATTTTACAATGGCTCGCGCTATCCACATGAAATTTTTATTGGAGAAAATGTAATTTTCACAGGTACAGTGAATTTAGATGAAAGTACGCATCATTTTAGCGATAAAGTATTAGATCGTGCGAATTTGATGACGTTACATGTAGAGCCATTTGAACAATTACTCCAATTGGCAAAAGCTTCGGTGGATAAAACTGAAATGAAGCAAAAGATCTCGTATACGGTGCAAGAATTTGTCAAACAAGATCGTAAAATGGCATTAAACGAGAATGAATTGGCATTTTTATGGGAAGTTCATAAAGCGCTTACAGAGATTTCTATAAATCTTGGAATTGGTCCACGTGTTGTAAGGCAAATCGATCATTATATTAAAAATTTATCAGATTTAAAAGATTGTCCAATTGATCGAAAACGCGCATTCGATCTTCAATTTTCACAAAGAATTTTATCGAAAATTCGTGGTTCAGAAGAAATGCTTCAAAAGTTAATTGGAATTTATGATGAAGAAAAACAAACAGTACATCACTCAAGGCTTATTGAATTATTTGATGCGTATACCGCACATTCTAATTTCGAACAATCAAGGGCGCTTATTTCGGAGAAAGCGAAGGAGCTGGTTCGAAGTGGTTATGCCTTTTAGCATCACGTTTATCGAAGTTTATGGAGATAAAGAGCATATTATTTCATGTAAACATTTTTATGATGAAAAAGACAGGAAACAATCGAAGGAAGAAGCGAAGCTAACGGAAAATTCTGTGCTGAAAGTGTTTTTCGAAGCACCTGAAGGCTCCAAATTGTATATGGATGGCTTGGATCAGTTGGAAGAAAATTTTGTTTTAGAGGATGCTCATGATTTTTATATTCGACCTGGAAAAACAGCGTATCCGCTTTATAATCCAGCGGGAAATAGAAAACCCTATCCGTTTATTCCAGGCTCATATGCACTTCAGTTACGGATGCCAGATGAATATCCACTCGAAACATTTGTAAAAGTAGTTGCGAAAAGAATGACTGAGGATCAGCATAGTTTAATGATTGAAGAAATTGAAGATGCAGTCAAAGGTTTATCAGGGGAATTAACAACGAAACGTAATTTATATACAGAAACAGCATTGTCAATTTTTGGTCCTGAGAAAATTACGACATATACGATGATTTTATTCAATAAAGAGAAAATCATTCATGGTTTACAAACCATTGATAAAAACAGACGATATTCTGTTGAAAAAAACTATCCAGTCATTCCGCGTGCTAAAGCGAGGAAAATTGATGAAAAGTCTTTGAAATATTTAACGATGCATCCTGAACAACAACATACTATTCAAGCGCCTGTTTCAACGGTCACATATGATACACCTGAAAATCGATGGCTCAAAGCAATTGTTCAATTAATCGCAAAAAATGTAAGAGAAATGAAAAACTATTGTCAACAGCCTTATTTAAAAAGTTATAATCAAGAACAACGCAAACAATTAGAGAAAGATGTTCAAGCACTTCAAAATGGATTAATGTCTTTCTTGAATGGACGTTGGATGCAGCATGTACAAGAAAGCACAACAGGAAAAGTTCCGATGGCACTCCTTAGAGTTGGCATGTATCATGTCTTTTATAAACTTTATCGCGCAATGAAACAAGCGAACGCAAAGAGAGCACCGCAAGTTGGTTTACAATTTCAACATAAACGCTCGGACCTTTTATATGAGCTTTGGGGCTATTTAAAAGTCGTTGAGCGTTTACAGATGGCGGATGATTTTCATATTGTAAACAATCATTTTACGGGAAGTGAGTCCGATATGAATTATATTGAACTTACGAAGGGTTATGATACAGTTCGTGTTTTTTATAATGAAGCAATCCCCAACCGTAAAGATTTGATTACTGCATATAAAACATTATTTACAATGAGTAATAATACGCCAGATTGCCGCATTGATGTATGGAAAAATGGGAAGTTTAAAGGTTCTTTAATGATTGATTTTAAATATCGCAAAAAGGAATACTTGTGGAATGATGAGCGATTATCAGTCGATAAGCCTTCGAGTGTGATGCGGCAATTAAGTGCTTATTCAACGAGTATGAAATCTGATTCTTTTTCATTAAATGGGGCGCGTAACTTACTCACTGACGCTCAACCAGTCCATGAAGTGTGGGCCGTTTATCCGATGAAGTATGAAGAGATGTATTCAAATTATGACCTCAATGATTACCTCATTCGTTTGATTGATTTAAGCCCAGGCGGAAGTTTTACTCATTTTGACCAGTTATTAAAACAGGCCATTTCCGAAATTTCGGAAAGATAATTATTTATAGAACCAAAATAAAAGTGATGCTTAGAAAGTCATTCGACATTCTAGGCATCACTTTTTAATTGTTGCGCTGTAAACCGTCTAATAAAACCGTTGTCATTTTTTGGATTTCCTCAACGGGGTCTAAACGATCGCCAAAGATAATCCAATCGTAAATAGTCCCACGCATACATCTTGTCACAAGCATTGAAATGACGTCCGAAGTCAATTCTTCTTTAAATTCTCCAGCTTGAACGCCTTCTTCAACGAAACGAAAAATAATTTTATAAAGGTTTCGTTCAGGGCTTGTTAAATAATGATCCTCTGTCATTGTTAAAGAAAGAGCACTTGAATAAACGGTCCGAATTAGCTCTTTTCCGAGATCGTCTCTTAAATAAGTTAATTGACCTCGATAAAAAAATAAAATCTTTTCTCTAGCACTAATATCTTGTGGAATTGTTGGAATAAATGACGAATAGAAAGCATCTATGTTTTTAAACTTTTCTAGAAAGATATCATATTTTGAATCGAAATGCGTATAAAATGCGCCTTTTGATACATTGCATGCCTTGGCGATACTGTCGACCGTAACATTATCGAAGCCTTTTTCGTGAAACAATTTTAAACCGGTTGCTAATAAATTTTCTTTTGTTTCCTGCGCTTTCACTTGACGTGATGTGAAATTTGACATAAGAATTCCCCCTCTATTTAAATCATAGCATAAATAGATTAAAAAACTTCTACAAGAATAGTTTGACTAATTAAAAGAAATAGTTTATTATTTAGATACTCTGGTATGTGACTTGAGTATGTGAGTTTATTTTTATTTTTTGTGCCAATGGAAAGCGCTTACAAGCCAAAAAGGGGGATTTTGAATGGATCGTTCGAAAAAAGTTGGTTTTATTGGATTAGGGAATATGGGGTTACCGATGGCGAAAAATTTATTAGCAAGTGGCTATACGGTTTATGGCGTCGATGTGAATAAGAATAGTGAAGATAAGCTTGCGGAAATCGGGGGAAAGATTGGCTTTACGAATCAGAATTTAGTGAAGGAAGTAGATCTTATTTTCACGAGCTTACCATCACCTGAAATTGCGGAAGTCGTTTATTTAGGAGAAACAGGAATTATTCCAAATAGCGAAGGAAATATTACAGTTGTTGACTTAAGCACCATTTCACCTGATGTCAATCGAAAAATTGCACAAGCGGCGGAAGAAAAAGGTGTTCAATATTTAGGAGCGCCGGTGAGCGGCAGCGTGCTAGGTGCAGAGAATGCAACGTTATCAATAATGGTTGGCGGAAAGAGGGAAACATTCGACGCAACGCTTCCACATTTGAAAGTGCTTGGCAAAAATATTTTCCATGTAGGTGAAGATCCAGGTGTTGGAACTGTCGTGAAATTGATTAATAATTTAATGGTTGGTTTCCATAATCAAGCAGTTGCAGAAGCCCTGACAATAGCGGAACAATCTGGTGTTGATCATGATGTTGTTTACGATATTGTTAACGTCAGTACGGGACAAAGCGCGCTTTTTACTCGAAATTATCAATCATTTATTTCAAAAAATGAATATGAAGAAGGAGCTTTCACAACTTCTTTATTATTAAAAGATTTAAAGTTAGCGAAAGGTTATTCAGATTCTTTAAATGCTAGACTACCTCTTGCAGAAAAATTGATTGAACATTATGAAGATGCTGTTCAAAAAGGCTATGCAAACCAGGATATGTCGGTTTCATATGCCATGATTCAAGATACAATTAAAAGTCAATTACTAGAAAGTTAAGGAGGAAAATTTAAAATGACAACAACTCAAATTGAAAAACTAACACATTTTGTTAACGGAGAAAAAGTAGAGGGGAAAAGTGGGAGAACAGGTGATGTTTATAACCCTTCTCTTGGTGTGAAAATCGCAGAAGTACCACTTGCGTCTACTGAAGAAGTAAATGAAGCAGTTGCCTTAGCTAAAAAAGGATATGAAACCTGGTCGAAAATATCGGTTGGGAAAAGAATGGATGTCCTACGAAAATTCCGCACCCTTCTTGATGAAAATACAGAAGAACTTGCTTTAATCATCGGAAAAGAAAATGGGAAAACGATTGATGATGCTAAAGGCGAAATTTCTAGAGCATTGGAATCGGTAGATTTAGCGCTCTCGGCTCCTCATTTATTAAAAGGCGAGCATTCTGTGAATGTTGGTGGGGAAATCAATGCTTATTCTGTGCACCGACCACTCGGTGTCGTCACATGTATTGCACCGTTTAACTTCCCGATTATGGTGCCAGTTGCAATGAGTACGATGGCAGTTGCTGTGGGAAATGCGATGATTCTTAAACCATCTGAAAAAGTGCCATTTTCTGCTTTGTTTTTATCTGAATTATGGGCTGAGGCAGGAGCGCCAGCGGGTGTGTGGAATGTTGTGAACGGTGATAAAGAAGCAGTAGATGCGCTACTTGAACATCCAGATGTAAAGGCTGTTAGTTTTGTAGGATCTACTCCCGTAGCAGAAGCGATTTATGAAAAAGGAACGAAGCATCATAAACGTGTGCAAGCTTTCGGTGGTGGAAAAAATAATATGGTCATTATGCCAGATGCCGATCTTGATGCGGCAGTGAATTCTTTTGTCGGCGCTGCTTTTGGTGCAGCTTCGCAACGTTGTATGGCGATTTCTAATGCTGTACCGGTTGGGGAACAGACTGCTGATGCCTTTGTTGCAAAATTAACGGAGAAAATTAAAGATCTGAAAATCGGGGCATATGACGATGAAACAGCTGATTTTGGTGCATTAATTAGTGCGGAATCTAAAGCAAATGTTTTAAAAGCACTTGAAGGCGCAATTGAAGAAGGTGCGGTACTTGCTGCGGATGGTCGAAATCCTCAAGTAGCGGATGATAAAGGATTCTATTTAGGGGCAACATTACTGGATCATGTGACACCAGATATGAATGTGTATAAGCAAGAAGTATTTGGACCTGTTCGAAATGTCGTCCGTGTGAATACGTTAGAAGAAGCGATTGATTTAATTAATGCACATGAGTTTGGAAATGGTGTCACGATTTTCACAGATAGTGGAAGTGCTGCAAGAAAATTCACTGAAAATATTGAAGTTGGAATGGTTGGTGTAAACGTCCCAATTCCTATTCCAGTAGGCTATCATAACTTTGGTGGATGGAAACGTTCAACATTTGGAGAAGGACAAATGTTTGGACCAGATACAGTTCGTTTCTTTACGAAGAGAAAAACAATTTCAGAAAGATGGTTAGATACTTCATATAATGAAAATAAATCAGATTTTAGTTTCCCTAGTAACTAAATGACAATTAGAGCTGTCTAGAAAGACGCGGTAGGCCAACTTTCTAGGCGCTCTTATTTTTTAGCAGATGATCAGAAATAGTGCATTTTGACCGCATAGGGGGGAAGTAAATGTTCGGTATTTTTTTAGGGCTTATTTTGCTAATGGTTTTAGCTTATTTTGGATGGTCAATTATTTGGATTGCACCGATTTGTGCAGGGATTGTTGCGTGGTTTGGTGGGCTTGATTTGTTGGATGCTTATACAAATACATATATGGGTGGATTTGTAAATTTTGCGAAAGAATGGTTCCCAGTATTTATGCTTGGTGCAATATTTGGGAAACTAATGGAGTTTAGTGGAATGGCACATTCCGTAGCCATTGGGATTGCACGAGTTTTTGGTAAAGAACGTGCAATTTTGGGAGTCATTATTGCTTCTGCTGTCCTTGCTTATGGAGGCGTAAGTGTCTTCGTTGTCGTTTTTGCAGTTTATCCTTTAGCGGTAAATATGTTTAGAGAAGCAAATATTCCAAGAAGATTATTACCAGGAACAATTGTTGCAGGCATGATGACTTTTGCAATGACTGCGATGCCTGGAACACCTCAAATTCAAAATTTAATTCCAACTGCTTACTTTAATACAACAGCTACGGCCGCGCCGATTATTGGTTTAGTCGCTTCGGCAGTTATGGCGATTGGATCCATTCTTTATTTGAACAAACGTGAAAAATCATTAAAAGCTGTCGGCGAACAGTTTACAGAACCAGATGAAGAGCAGCGTCAAGAAGAACGTACAAATTATCCGCATATCTTACTTTCTTTATTGCCGCTGATTGCTGTGATTATTACGCTAAATGTTTTGAAATGGGATATTATTTTAGCGCTTGGAACAGGAATTGTGTTAATTTTAATCATTGCAGTCCGTGAATTTAAAGGGTTTACAAAAGCCATTAATAGCGGAGCAAGTGACTCCGTAATGGCGATGATCAATACAAGTGCGGCCGTCGGTTTTGGAACAATTGTCAGATCAGTTCCTGGTTTTGAAAAATTAAGCGATATGATTTTAGGCATTAATGCCAACCCTTTAATTTCTGAGGCAATCGCGGTCAATGTACTAGCAGGTGCGACTGGATCAGCTTCAGGTGGACTTGGGATTACGTTAGAAGCACTCGGCAGTCATTATTATGAAATCGCCACGACAACAGGTCCGGCTCCTGAAGCTTTTCATAGAATTGCATCGATTGCTTCGGGAGGTTTAGATGCACTCCCGCATAATGGCGCAATTTTAACGATTTTAATTGTCACAGGGATGACCCATAAAGAGTCTTATAAAGAAATGGCAGTCATCGCAATTGTTTTCCCAATATTATCATTAATTCCAGCAATTGCGTTGGGAATTATGGGGATATATTGATTAAAAGATAGAATGATAATTGGATATTAAAGAAGTTGAAAGCGCATACAATTTATTGGTGAGTCTGTTATCCTATATTTTTATTCCATTCGGGACTGAAGATATAGGATTTTTTATTTTCGGAATTCTTTTAAACTAAAAAACAATGAAAATCTAGAAATCAAAAGGAACTAGAGGATGCTTTCAGAGAAGTGTTTATCACTTACGTCATGATTAAAAATCGATGGAAAATCTCTTGAATTTTAATTATGTCAAAAGTCATTGATTTCCTAAATAGGGTTGACATATTTTTCTGATAATTCTATGATGAAAACAGTGCATCGAACGCATATGAAATACAAATTTTTTCATGAATAACCCATAATCTACTAGTTTTATATTAGTCAGATGGGTGGATGAAATAGTATGTTGATGAATGTTAAGGCATAAAATGTCTTTTAAATTAGCTTCAGAAGCTGTCCGTTCATTCAACAAAAGGGCATGAATTCCCTTTTTGGAAGGCATTGCTTTTGCTTTTCATACTGCAAGGCAGAAAACTACTTAATAAGAATCACAGAATTTACCACTATCCACAAGTGATTCAATCGACATCAATTTATCCTTGTATAAATCCACAATAACTCTTCAAGAGGACTTATTTGTCATATGAAAAACTCGACATAAGCTACCTCGAACTATTTTTTAGAAATTTAAAGAATAATTTTACTTGTTTCAAAATGTATCGTTATATTTATGAGTGGTTATTCATTCATGAGAAAGGTTTTGTTAAAGTACTGTGCACGAAGCACTGATAACGACAAAAACCATTTAAGTTAGGAGGGAATTAAAGTGATTCGCAGTAGAGAAGATTTAACTACTGTCATTGAAAATGAGCCGGCACTTAATTTTAGAACACCTACAGATGATGATGATGGAAAAGAAATTTGGCATTTGATCAAAAATACAGGCGTGCTTGACTTGAATTCTTCGTACAATTATTTAATGTGGGCAAAGTATTTTGATCAAACAAGTGTTGTCGTTGAGCGAAATAAGAAAATCGTTGGGTTTATTTCTGGTTTTATACAACCAAATAAACCAGATCATCTTTTTATTTGGCAAGTTGCTGTCTACGATTCTGAGCGTAAAAAAGGGCTTGCACTGAGTATGTTGAAAGCAATTTTAAAACGATCTACCTGTAAAGATGTTCACTATTTGGAGGCAACGGTTAGTCCTTCAAACAAAGCATCGGCTGCGTTATTTAAAAAATTAGCCGTTGAATTAAAGACGAATTGTCAAATAACGGAATGTTTTACTGTAAACCAATTTACTGTAATAGAACATGAAGCAGAAAATTTTTTTACTATAGGTCCTTTTCAAAATGCATGATGAAAGATTAAAAAAATCGAAAGTAAAAGTGGAGGAATGTCAAACCAATGTTGTTAACTAAAACAAAAAATCGTATGGAAGTTTTTGAAGAATATGAGTCAGCAGTAAGAAGCTATAGTCGTAGTTTCCCGAAAGTTTTTGCGAAAGCAAAGGGACATAAAATTTGGGACGTAGACGGGAAAGAATATATTGACTTTTTTGCTGGTGCGGGTGCACTTAATTATGGACATAATAATGAAAAAATGAAACAAAAAATGATTGAATATTTAATTGACGATGGGATTGCACATAGTTTAGATATGGGGACAGTTGCCCGGGCTGAATTTCTCGAGACATTTAACGAAGTGATTTTAAAACCGAGGAAATTGGATTATAAAGTGATGTTTCCAGGCCCAACTGGTACAAATACAGTTGAGAGTGCTTTGAAAATCGCCAGAAAAGTCACAGGACGTCAAAACGTGATTAGCTTTACCAATGCTTTTCATGGGATGACGTTAGGTTCGCTATCTATCTCGGGAAATTCATCGATACGTAAAGGAGCCGGGGTCTCTTTAACAAATACCGTTCCAATGCCTTATGACACATTTTTAGAAAATGGAAATACGTTGGAATACCTTGAACAATACTTGGAAAATACGGGCAGTGGAGTAGATTTACCTGCTGCAATGATACTAGAAACAGTTCAAGGAGAAGGCGGAATCAATGCCGCTAGTTTTGAATGGTTACGCGGTGTCGAAAAGCTATGCCGTCGCTATGATATCTTACTCATTATTGACGATGTGCAAGCGGGGTGTGGTCGTACAGGGACTTTCTTTAGTTTCGAGCCAGCTGGAATTAAGCCAGACATTATTTGTATGTCAAAGTCAATTGGTGGTTATGGTTTACCTTTAGCGATTACGTTAATTAAACCAGAACATGATATTTGGGAACCTGGAGAGCATAACGGTACTTTTCGCGGTAATAATATGGCGATTGTGGCGGCTACTGAAGCTTTGTCTTATTGGAAGGATGACGCGTTAGCTAAATCTGTCCAAGAGAAATCTAAATTGATTCAAACACGTTTTGAACAGATTGCCAACGATTATCCTACATTAAATGCGACTGCAAGAGGGCGTGGTTTTATGCGCGGCATTGCTTGTGGGAAAGGAAAAGAGCATTACGCGAGTGAAATTTGTGAAAAAGCATTTGAAAAAGGACTGATTATGGAAACTTCTGGTCCGAAAGGTGAAGTCGTTAAGTTTCTAGGTGCGCTGACGATTGATCAAGAAGATTTAACAAAAGGATTGGATATTTTAGAAGAAGCCGTTCAAGAAGTCGTTCATCAATCATAAAAGGGAGATGGGAAAATGATCGTACGCAAACTAGAAGATATTATTGGGACAGAAAATGAAGTGAAAGCTGACACATGGTCAAGTCGCCGCTTCTTATTGGAGAAAGATGGAATGGGCTTTTCATTTCATGAAACCATTATTTATGCGGGTACTGAAACACATATCCACTATCAAAACCATTTGGAAGCCGTTTACTGTGTAGGTGGAGATGGTGAAATTGAAACCGTTTCAGACGGAAAAGTTTATCCGATAAAAGACGGAACAATGTATGCGCTAAATAAAAACGATGAACATTATCTTCGCGGTGGCAAGAAAGATATGCGGTTAATTTGTACGTTTAACCCACCGCTTGTAGGGACAGAGACACATGATGAAAACGGTGTGTATCCACTACTTTCAAAAGAAACAGTAGGGAAATGATTGTAATCTAGTAAACATAAAACAATTCCTTTCACATGCTTTAAAATGTGAAGGGAATTGTTTTTTTATTGGATTTAACTGTATAATGATCATTAAAAGAGGTGTTTCACATATTTACAAATAAACAGCTTCAAGAACTGATTCACGGAAAAATTATCGGTACAATATTTCCATACGATACAAAGAGCGATGAAGAAATCGAAGCGCATATTAGGCGCCTATTATATAGAATAAAGCGGATTCCAAATTTAATTTGTGAGGTGGAATGGGATCATTTTGGCAGTGGATATGCGTCATTTGTGGAAGTTTTTTGTTATGAAAGAGAACATGTGAAGCGCATAGCAACAGCTTATGGCATAGAAGAATTAGAAATCGAAGGTGTTTTAATTAACATAAGTCGTTTAGCGCCTGTTGCCATTTTTGGAGATGATGAGCGGAGTAAAACGATTCGGATTGAAACTGGGGAAGTAATCGGTGGATGTAGGGGTTCAATTATGGGAGGGTACCAGTTAAAAGATGTAAATGAGCGCTTCCAACCGATAATTCGAAACTTAACGAGTGCGTTAGAAGAATATGGTTATGATGTTTTATCGATTGAAGAGATGAATCAGCCACTGCCATTCAAAACGAAAATCTCAACAATATATAGTGAACCGAGAGAATATTCGATTGCTGATGCGATTTTTTATTGGGAGGATTGATGATATAAGGTTCTAGCCTGTGAAAAAGCTAAAACCTTATCATTACTTCACAACATTAAAATTTTCGCTGCAATCGAGAAGTAAATGAGTACACCCGCAATATCCGCAATCGATGTAATTAACGGTGCGCTTGCTGTAGCTGCGTCTAGTTTTAATTTCTGGAAAATAAACGGTAAAGACATACCAATTAAACTACCAACGATTACAATGACAACCATCGTCAATGCTACGACAAGTGCGATTTCTGGTCCGCCTCTAAAAATTCCAACCGATGCAACTGCAAAAGCCATTGTCGTGCCTAGTGCGACTGCTACTGTAATTTCTTTTACAAACATTTTCACCCAATCTGTCGCTTTAATATCGCCAATCGCCATTGCGCGAATCATTAATGTCGCAGATTGTGATCCCGCATTTCCGCCACTATCGACTAATAAAGGAAGAAAGAATACAAGTGCAATATTTGCCGCAATCACATCTTCAAAATGTGCAATTCCAGCACCAGAAAAAACATTCATAAAAACAAGAACAACCAGCCAAACAATTCTTTTCCGATAAAGTGTAAAAATACTAGCGTTTTTCAAACTCCCTTCCATCATAGAAACAGGCGCCATTTTGTGAAAGTCTTCTGTTGCCTCAGCTTGCATAACATCCAAAATATGTTCAACATGTATCACACCAAGCAGTAAATTTTGCTTCGTGACGACAGGAATTGTTACCAAATCTGAGTCCTGAAAAACTTTTGCAGCTTTTTCTTGATCGAGTCCTGGGGCAAGTGAAATCAAATGCGTTTTCATAATTTCTTTTAAAATTAAAGCATCTTGGCTACTTAATAATTCTCGTAATGAAAGGACACCTGTTAACTGTTGAAACTCATTGGTGATATATAGATAATGAATATTATTTTTCCCTTCAATATGGCTTCTAACAAAATCAATTGCATAAGCAACTGTTTTTGTTTCTTCTAGCGTAATAAAATCTTTTTGCATTAATCTTCCCGCTGTTTCTCGTGGGAAAGTGTTTTTCTTTGTCAACATTTCCGTGGACCTCCTCTAAATGTCCACTTCGCTTCGTGAAGGGAAGTGGACTTCCGTTCTCCGTTTTAAACTACAACAATCTGGTGGTTCTATACTGGCAGGGACTTCCATTCCCTTCACCTCCTTTTTTAAAATAAAAAAGCATCCCTCGACGAAAAGGGATGCGAATAGACATGAAAATATGTTTAAATAAGCCCCTTTCGTAGAGTTTTAGCACTATGTGACATAGGAAAATTTCCAGCTACATTAAAAACCACCTTAATTCGATGGTTCCTGTTGACCCATTGGCGTCTTTGGACGTTTCTGGGCAGCAGCATATCTTCACATAGGAGCCTCACCTAACGAGGAATATTTTAAGTTTTTTTAAGTACAGATAGGAGTATAACAAGAGAATAACAGAATTGTCAATGATAAAATAAAAGAATTCTATTAATCATTGTCCATTTCAGCAATTCTTTTTATATTTTCAGCTTGCAGTTGAATAAATTTACGCATGTATTTTTCTAAAAACAGACAATCAACAATTTGCCCTAGTATTCCAAATGGGGATACATAGATAAACTGATCAATCATCAATGTTCCCCCATTTACTGCGTGAAATCGATGTGTATGCGTAAATGATTGGAATATGCCACTCACCATTTCATCTTGAAATAAATAAGGTTTTTCCATTCGAGTGATACGAGATGTTAACCGTTGTTTGAAGCCAAAATGAGATGTCTCCCAAGTCACTTGATCGTTCAATTCCATCAATCCAGTTGTCACACCATCGACTGCTTTTTGTGAAGTAATTAAAAATTTTCCAGCATGTACATCAACCATTCTTGTTAGATTAAAGCATTTTTCGATAGGCGCTTGAATAAAAGTTACATGATAAATAAATGGCATTTTCTTGTCCTTTCTTTACAAATCACTACAGAAAGGATAGCCAATTTCTAGATTTTCATTCGCATTTATTATACGTAAAATGTCTATTCATTCTGATAAAGTAAATTTTCTCTTTTTTTTGACAAGGTTTTATGATACTATTGTTCTAAATCTTTTAAATCATCATGTGAACGAGAATCGATAGTTAGAAAAGATCCATTTTTTCTTACGTAAACTTTTACATGACAAGAGATTAAGAAATTGAAAGGGGAGAATGCCATGTCGCAGATGTTGGCGCTAGTTATTATTGTTGGAATACTTTTTATTGGAGATGTTGTCGCAGTTCGAACGAAAGCTTGGATTCCATCCGTTTTCGTTTGTGCTGTTTTATTTTTACTCGGATTTTGGACATTTTTTCCACCAGAAATCGTATCACTTGCGGGGATTCCACCTGCTGTCGCGACAATGATGATTTATTTACTCATCACAAATATGGGGACATTGCTTTCTATTCAACAGTTGAAAGCTCAGTGGAAAACGATTGTAATTTCAATCTCTGGAATTTTAGGTATAGTTGTCGCACTATTCGGAATCGGTTCGCTTATCTTTGACATTCAAACTGTACTTGTCGCGATTCCACCTCTTGTTGGCGGGATTGTCTCTGCGTTAATTATGTCAGAAGGAGCAGCGGAGGCTGGGTTAATTTCATTATCGGTTTTTGCAATTGTAATTTATGTCATGCAAGGATTTGCGGGCTATCCATTAACATCAATTGTGTTGAAAAAAGAAGGAAAAACATTGCTCGAAAAATATCGTAAAGGCGAGCTTCGTGAAGTAGAAAAGAAAGCAAATATATTGGAAGAAACAAACGAAGAAGAATTGAAATTATTTAAAAAGTTACCGAAAAAATATAACACACATTATTTCAAGTTTTTCCGTTTATCATTTGTCGCTTTTCTTGCCTACATTGTTTCAGTCGTTGTCGATCCAGTTGTAACGATTAGTCCTTATGTTTTATGTTTATTATTCGGAATTATTGCTACAAGTATTGGGTTTTTAGAACGCCAAGTGTTGGAAAAAGCGAATGGATTTGGTTTAGCAATGATGGCGCTTATGCTCTTTATTTTTGACGGATTAAAAAATGCTACTCCGTCTATGATGATGGAAATTCTATATCCACTTGTTGGTTGTATCGTATTGGGCGTTATCGGAATGTATATTTTCTCGTTTATTATTGGAAAAGTGTTGAAGGTTAGTAAAGAAATGGCATTTGCTGTTTCATTAACCGCTTTATATGGTTTCCCAGCAGATTATATTATTACAAAAGAAGTCATCGATTCGTTAACGGAAGATGAAGAAGAACGTCAAGTGTTAACGGACCGCATGCTACCACCGATGCTTGTCGGCGGATTTATTAGCGTGACCATTGTTTCAGTTATTCTAGCGGGATTCTTCGTCGGATTTTTATAAATATAGGAGGCTATTCACATGCAAGCAAATGAACAAAGAATTGAAGCACATATTGAAAATCTTCGCCAATTTACCGCAACACCTGGCGAAGGTGTAACTCGGCTGACGTATAGTGTAGAAGATTTAAAAGCGCGAAATTATATAAAAGAACAAATGACTGCTTACGGACTAACTGTTTCTGAAGATGGTTTCGGTAATATTTTCGGGAAATTAAATGGGATGCTTGAAGATGCGCCTTCTGTTTTAATTGGTTCTCATTTTGATTCGGTTCCAAATGGTGGGGCTTATGACGGAACGGCTGGCGTTGTCGTTGCTTTAGAAGTAGCGGCCATGTTTCAAGCCCAAAACTTAACACCCACTTATCCACTTGAAGTTGTTGCAATGATTGAAGAAGAAGGTGGAAGATTCCAAGGAGGTCTAATGGGATCTAGGGCTATGTTAGGCGTATTATCTGCAGAAGATTTTGCAGCACAAACAGATGTTGCTGGGATTACGACAATCGAAGCGATGGAAGCAATCGGGTTGAATCCGTTAAATGCTAAACCGCGTCCAGTTGAAACAATTAAAGCCTTTCTTGAACTACATATTGAACAAGGACCGATTTTGGAAGAAAAAGAGATTTCCATTGGTGTTGTTGAGTCGATTGTTGGTCTTTGTCAATTAGAAGTAACGATACAAGGACAAGCAGGACATGCGGGCACAACGCCGATGAATCGAAGAAAAGATGCACTTGTCGCAGCGGCCAAAATTATTGCGGAGCTTCCGAATATTGCGGTAAATGAAAGTCATCACACTGTCATTACAACAGGTCGACTTCAACTATATCCGAACGGCGCAAATGTAATTCCTGAAAAAGTTGTGTTTTCAGTAGATATTCGATCGAATGAAGAAGTTCATGTTAAAAATGCAGTCGAACAAGTGAAAGCTTGCATATTAAGAGAACATAAAAATGGAATTTCTACGAATATCGCTCAGCTTATGTACATTTCACCTAAAGAATTAAATCATGTAATTCGAGACTTATTTAAGCAGACAAGTGAAAAATTAGCGATTCCATATTGTTCAATGCATAGCGGAGCGGGACATGATGCAATGGTACTTTCAGATTTTACCGCAAGCGGGATGATTTTTGTACCGAGTAAAGATGGATTAAGCCATTGCCCAGAAGAATATACAAAAACGGAAGACTTTGTAAAAGGGACGAATATTTTATTTGAAGTGACAAAGCAATTAACAGAGGCGGTGGAAGTATGATTTCTGAGAAAATATCAACCGTAGTAGAACAATCAAACGATGAGTTAATTCAATTAAGACGCGCGCTTCATCGTGAACCAGAATTATCATTTGAGGAAGTCAAAACGACAGCCTTTATTTGTAATTATTTAGACGAACTCGGTATATCTTATCGTAAAACAGAACCAACCGGTGTTATTGCGGAAATTAAAGGTGCTTCTGATGGAAAAACAGTCGCCTTACGCGGAGATATGGATGCGTTATCTGTTCAACAATTGAACCAACATGTCCCTTATTCCTCCAAAATTGATGGGAAAATGCATGCATGTGGGCATGATGCACATACAGCGATGTTATTAATTGCGGCAAAAGCGTTGGTAGAAGTTAAAGATGAGTTAAAGGGAAATATCCGCTTATTATTCCAGCCAGCAGAAGAAATCGGTGAAGGAGCGAAAGCGATTGTTAAGCAAGGAGCCATGGACAACGTAGACAATGTCTTTGGCATTCATATTTGGTCACAAATGCCAACAAATGCGATTTCTTGTACACCAGGACCTTCTTTTGCCGCAGCAGATATTTTTAAAGTGCATTTTATTGGAATAGGTGGGCACGGCGCAATGCCTGAAGATTGTATCGATGCGGCAATGGTTGCTTCTTCTTTCGTTATGAATGTACAAACGGTGATTTCTCGAACGATTGATCCACAACAACCTGCAGTTTTAACGATTGGGAAAATGGATGTTGGCACGAGATTTAATATTATCGCGGAAAACGCGGTGATAGAAGGAACTGTTCGAACATTCGACCAAAAAACGCGTGATCATATTGAAAAAGAAATTGAACAATATGCGAATGCAGTTGCAAGCATGTACGGTGCCACCGCAAAAGTTGAATACACGCGCGGAACACAACCAGTGATTAACGAAGAAACGTCTGCCAAACGTGTGCAACAAGTGGCGGCGGAAGCATTCGGTAAAGATGTGCTATACAATGAAAAGCCAACAATGGGTGCAGAGGATTTTTCAATTTACCTAGATCATGCACCTGGTGGATTTGCGCTTGTCGGATGTGGAAATCCCGAAAAAGGCACAGATTGGGCGCATCACCACGGCAATTTCGACATTGACGAAGATGCCTTAAAAACAGGCGCAGAGTTATACGCACAATATGCATGGGCTTATTTACAAGAAAATATGAAGTAATTGTTAAAGTCAAATCCCTTTTTAAGTTGGGATTTGACTTTTTTGAAATGATGATTCATCGATGGAACTATTGCTAGAAAGTATAAAATTTTTATTTTATATTGACAAAAAAACGTTTAAGAATACAATAGATACATACTGAATGTATGAAAAGATAGGAGAATACGAATGGCTCGCAATAAGTATCCAGAAGTTACCTTTGAAAAAATTTTAGATGTAGCGCAACGGTTATTTTTTGAGAAAGGCTTTGATCAGACTACAATTCAAGATATTGTAGATGGGCTTGATGGTTTAACAAGAGGTGCTGTGTATCATCATTTTAAGTCTAAAGACGAAATTATGGATGCGTTGCTGAATAAAATGTTTTTAGAAAATAATCCATTTGATATGGTGAACAATCGAAAAGATTTAAATGGGCTACAAAAAATGAGAATGGCCATTTTGTTGAATCAAGCTGATCAAAAACAAATGGATATGTCTGTACAAGCTATTCCAATTTTAAAAAATCCTCGTATATTAGCAGGAGTTATTGAATCGAACCGGGAGTTACTTAGCCCAGCTTTTTTTAAGCTGATTCAAGAAGGAATTGAAGATGGCTCTATTGAGACAAAATACGCAAGAGAACTATCTGAAATCCTTCCTTTACTAGAACTATGGCTAATGCCATCCATTTATCCTGCTAATGCAGAGGACATGTATCGCAAGTTTTCTTTTATCCAAGAATTGCTTTCGAAAATGGGATTACCATTATTTGATGAAGAAATAATGGGTAAGATAATGGAAAGTTTTTCTAAAATGGAATCAATAAATGAAATGCCTTAATATAGGCATTTTATTTATAAAACTTACATACATTCAGTCGGTATCTTTTTAAAAATTATACATACCAACCAAATGTATGTATTTATAGGAGGTATAAAATAAAATGAAACATTCATGGGCAATATCAACAAAACAACTAGCTAAATTGTTTAATGGCAAAGAAG
>CANSAF010000061.1 GCA_947644645.1 uncultured Sporosarcina sp.
AGGAGCGAGGTTTGATGGGATTGTATAATGAAGAAAACGCATCGCCGACAGTGGCTAACTCATTTGCGGAGCAGTTAGATCGAGGGATTGCGCAGGGTTTAGAGCAGGGTTTGGAACAAGGGATCTCTCTTGAGAAGCAAAATATTGCGAAAAAATTAATTTTGGAGAATATGCCTTTGGAGATGATTTCGAGTGTGACGGATTTAAATATAGAAGAATTGGAGGCAATTCGAGAAACGATTCGCAAATAGTATATTCATTAACGCAGTACTTGTTGCTCCTCCTCAATTCTTGGAAAGACGCGAATTAAGGGGAATGGCAGATACTGCGTTTTTTTTAGGATTTGCTTACTCAAAGAAGAAACAAGGAACTTGGACGAGAAATACGAAAGGAGCGAGGACTGATGGAATTATATAATAAGGAAAATACATCTCCAACAGTGTTTAATTCATTTGCGGAGCAGTTGGATCGAGGGATTGCGCAAGGTTTAGAACAAGGAATTGATCTTGGTGTGGAAAAAACGGCGAGTAAGATCCTTCAGATGGGACTTGATTTACAAATGATTGTTGAAGCGACGGGTTGTCGTTGGAAAAAGTGCGGGCGCTTCAAAAGACGCTAGCAATGAATGACGGGAACTAATAAAACAGTCCTATTAGTTAAGGGCTGTTTTTTTGAGGAGAAATTCATTCTATAATTAGTGTCGACGTGTCGCTGCTTTCAAGTGTCTGCGCAAACGGCGATAATCTCCGCGGAAAAAATAATGTGCGCGCAAATGCATAAAATGTCCGCAGAATCCGCTAGAATGTCCGCGCAATCGTCGATAATGTCCGCGGAAAAAATAATCTCACCGCAATTGGTCATAATGTGCCCACAATCCACGATAATGTCACCTCAATCCGGAATAATCTGCCCGCAATTTCAAAATCGCCTTGCTAGATTGCTACACGCTTACTTATTTCCACTCCCAATCACCATTATAGCCAATTGGCGGCACAGTATAGTCCATGAATGCATCGCTAAATAAAACTTCATTCATTAATTCGCGTAGAACACCGGAAAAATAGCCTGGTAGATTATGAATTTTTTTCTTCTTAGTTGCTTGTGTCGCGATATGCAATGCCTGGATGCCGAGATCTTCAAAAAGTTCACCTTTATGCGCATGGATGCTGAACTTCAACATTGGAATCGTTAGTTGGCGGTAAGCGCCGAAAAAGTTTCTTGCTAATTTAGTATCACCAATTGTCGAAGTTAAAAAAGCTTTCATGCGACCGAAATAAGTCGTCGGCGCAGCCTCTTCTTTCGCCGCGCTGCATGTTTGACAAAAATTTCCCATAGAATTATTCTCTTCTACGCTAGTTTCTTGAACTTCTTTAACCACCTTAACTTCCGGCTCCCCAAAAGGCAGCACTGCATAAATATTGGCGCCGAGTCCGTTCATCACAGGGCGAACATAATGCGTCTTTTCGATAATTTTAAGCTCAACTAATTTCCGAACAGCACGGCGCACGGTAACATTTGATTTCCCGATTGCACTCGCAATTGTATCATGCTTTAAATGTGCTGCGCCGTATTTAACCGAATACTGGCGAATAATATCCAAAACAGCGCGGTCAGTTTTATTCATTTGCTGGAAGTGTTCGGCGCGGTGCTGTGATGCCGCTCTATCTAAATCAAATTTATTCGTGAAATATGCATAATCCTTTAAGTAATGTGTCATGAAAAACTCCCCCTTTGCACTCTATATAGAGCGCAATTCCAAAAAGGTGGACAGGGAGATAATAAATTTAAAAAATATTTTTCGGGCGGACATTTCCGAAAGGAGACGTTCTTTATAGATCTTTAAGAATAAGATTAATAAAAGGACGGTTCATTTCTCAAAAAAAGTTGATAAAGCTAGTCAGCACAAGGTTTAGTGAGTAATCGATGGGGTGATCATTTCCCGGTGGTCAATTGAATAAAAAAGTCCGCTATTAAGTTACTCAATAATTGGATATGTCTAATGTATTTTAAATTTGAGTAAAATTAATAATGATCTTTTTCCGCGGCGATCGCATTTGCTTTTGTTTGATGGATTGTTCCTTTAGGATGTTCTGGAGGCGCATAGATTGAATAAAGTTTTAAAGGTGTATTTCCGGTGTTTATTAAATTATGCCATACACCGGCCGGAACAAAAATTGCTGAGTTTGTCGTTACGTTTTTTGTGAAATATGGTTGCTCTTTGTTTTCCCCCATTTGCACAATTCCTTGACCTTCTTCAATTCGTAAAAATTGATCATGATCCTCATGAATTTCCAAGCCAATATCATCTCCGACATCGATGGACATTAATGTAACTTGTAAATATTCACCCGTCCATAATGTTGTTCTGAAAGTATTGTTTTGTCGCGTTACTTGTTGAATATTTGTAGTGAAAGGTGTTTTTCCGAAATCTTTTATTTGATGTGAAAAGGAATTGAGGTTAACAGGAACTTGCCCGTAATATGGCAGATGCATACTTCCGTAATGGCAGCTAGGTACATACCAGCAATAATTCCACATGTCATTAATCCTCCTAAATTTTAGCGTTATGAGAATAGCGTATGCATAGGGGAGCTTAGTTGTGCTAAGGGGAATTAACATTAAAAGGACTACCTTAGATGTCAGTTATTACTGATATCCAGATAGTCCTACCTTACAAATATTAAATTATTCTACATGTTCTTGTGTTCTTACAACAAGTACATCACATTTTGCGGAACGAACGATGTTTTCGGAAACGCTACCAATTAAGAAGCGTTCAACAGCGTTTAGTCCTGTTGCACCACAAATGATTAAATCTGCTTCGATTTTAGGAGCTAGATCTCTAGAAATCATTGTTTTTGGTGAACCATATTCAACAATAATATTTACTTTTGTTAAACCTTGCTCGAGTGCTTTTTGTTTGTACTCTTCAAGTAGGTCTTGAGCGAAATTTTGTGCACGCTCAGCGATTGAACGATCATAAGCTTCAACAGCTGCATAAGAACGCGTATCAATAATATTCACCAAGTTTAATTGTGCATCGTTTCTTCCTGCGATGGCAACTGCTTTTTTGAATGCCCATTCGGACTCTTTAGAACCATCCACAGCAATGAGAATTTGATTGTATTGTAATGACATCATATTCCTCCATTCCCTTCTTATCTAGTATATTCTTAATATACCTTGAATAGACGAAAAAGAAACCTTTTTCTGAAAGATTTTTTTGTTAGAGAAATCTTTTTGACGTTTTTGTTACATTTGTTCAAGAATATTGAGTAAATATGAAAGGAATCTGTTAAAATGAATAAATATCCAGATAGACGAAAAACGGATTGAAAATTAATTTACCGTAGGAGGGTTTTTATGCGAATAGGTGTACCAAAGGAAATTTTAAATAATGAAAATCGAGTTGGAATCACTCCAGCGGGCGTATATACGTTGGTCGGAGCAGGCCATGAAGTGATCATTGAAACGGATGCTGGAATGGGGTCTAGTTTTACAGATGAAGCGTATGAAGATGCAGGTGCAAAAATTGTGTCGACTGCGAAAGAGGCATGGGATGCAGAAATGGTGCTAAAAGTGAAAGAACCTCAAGAATCGGAATATCCATTTTTGAGAGAAGATTTAATTATCTTCACTTATTTCCACCTTGCGCAAGTGCCAACATTGACGGAAGCATTATTGGAAAATAAAGTGACTGCGATTGCTTATGAAACTGTACAATTACCGAATCGTTCGTTACCTTTACTTGCTCCGATGAGTGAAGTTGCAGGACGTATGGCGATTCAAATTGGTTCACAATTTTTACAGAAAACAAATGGTGGACGCGGGATTTTATTGGGTGGAATTCCAGGAGTGGCACGTGGGAAAGTAACGATTATTGGTGGCGGAATGGCTGGAACAAATGCGGCAAGAATCGCGATTGGTCTTGGTGCACAAGTGTCCATTATTGACGTTTCTGCTGAGCGTTTACGTCAGTTGGAGGAAATGTTTGGAAACGATATTCAAACATTAATGTCCAATCCGTTTAATATTGAAAAAGCGGTGAAAGATGCAGATTTAGTAGTTGGAGCGGTGTTAATTCCAGGAGCTAAAGCGCCAAAGCTTGTATCGGAAGAAATGGTTGCGTCAATGGAGCCAGGTTCAGTTATCGTGGACATTGCGATTGACCAAGGCGGAATTTTTGAAACATCTGACCGTGTCACAACACATGATGAGCCAACATTTGTGAAACATGGTGTTGTTCATTATGCAGTTGCCAATATGCCAGGGGCTGTTCCGCGTGTGGCAACGGACGGTTTAACAAATAATACAATTCCTTACGCGCTTCAAATTGCAAATTTAGGTGTGAAAGCAGCAATGAAAAATAATGAAGCTTTATGTAAAGGATTGAATACGTATAAAGGACATGTGACTTATCAAGCTGTAGCGGAAGCGCAGAATTTAGAATATGTCCCAGCAATTGAAGCTTTAGAGCAATAAAAAATCTAGGATCGCGTCGGAGTGGCGAGATCCTAGATTTTTTATTGTCTGAGATGCGATTTTCGGCTATGAATTGAAAATGTCCGCAGAATCGGCAGGAATGTCCGCGCTAACTGATATAATGTCCGCAGAATCCGAAATGTCCGCGTAATCTGGCATAATGTCCGCTGAATCTGGAATGTCCGCGCAAACTGGCATAATGTCCGCAGAATCATCAAAAATGTCCGCACAATCTGCTAAAATATGCCCGCTAGCCATAAACCCATCGCGATCCATCAAAATCTATCTCCAAAAGTAAAGGCTGTCCGCCAATAAAGTCAGGGGACAGCCTACTTTTTTAAGCTTCAATAATTTGCAGTTCTTTTGGGAATTTCGTTAAGACTTCAACGCCGTCTTTCGTCACGACAACATCATCTTCAATGCGTACGCCAGTGACATCGGCTTTATAAATTCCTGGTTCGATTGTAAAGACCATTCCTTCTTCTAAAACGAATGGATTCGTTCCGGTAATAGATGGGTATTCGTGAACCGAAATGCCGAGTCCATGACCAAGTCTATGTGTAAAGTATTCGCCGTATCCAGCATTTGTAATGACATCGCGCGCGGCTTTATCGAGTGCCATTGCTGTAACGCCAGGACGTACCATGTCAACTGCTGTTTCTTCCGCTAAACGAACAGTTTCATAGATTTCACGCTGTGCATCTGTTGGTTCGCCGAATGCGACAGTTCTCGTAATGTCTGAACAGTAACCGTTATAAACAACGCCGAGGTCGAATAAAATAAAATCACCTTTCTGGATTTTACGATCGCCAGGTACACCGTGTGGGGAAGCTGTTTTAGGTCCTGATAAAACCATCGTATCAAAAGACATTTTTTGGACGCCTTTTTTCTTCATTTCAAATTCAATGGCCATTAAAATTTCTAACTCTGTTTTACCTTCTGCAATTTCACGGCAACCTACTTCAATGGCATAATCCGCAAGTTCAGCCGCTTTTCGCAAATGAATGAGTTCATCTTCATCTTTAATGACGCGCATTTGATTTAATTGGTCGTCTAATCTTGATAAAGTCACATCTTCAAAAATTTCTTCCATGCGTTCTAAGCGTTCGACAGTTAAATGTGATTTTTCAATTGCGATTTCATTGATTGTAAGATCGCGTGCTTTTACCGCGTTTAAAACGACATCCCATGCATCTTCAGTATCTTCATGACCGACTGTGTCAAAAGTCCATCCTGCTGCCTTAACGTCAGGTATTTCCATTAACGGGCAAATGACAAATGGCTCGGCATCTTGGAAAATCATGACCCCTAGTAATCTTTCATGAGGTTCACTTCTAAAACCAGATACATAAAACACATTATCAGGTGTTGTGATGAATGCTGCGTCTAATTTTTGTTCTTTTAAATAGCTTTGGATTTCGTTTAATTTAGTCAATATAAAAACCCCCACATTATAATTTTATCCACGTGATCAGATAGTCTAACGCTCAATTCAGAAAGAGTTGAAGAGTGATTATGAATTGAAGTTTCAGTTAATGATACTAAAAAAAGGGTTTTCCGACAAGAAAACGAATATAAGAGAGTAGGAGGCGAGAAAGATGAAAATTTCTTATCATGGACATTCGATTGTGAAAATCCAAACAAATGGCAAGACGATTTTAATCGATCCGTTTATCACGGGCAATGAATTAACAGATTTAACGGTGGAAAATGAAAAACCTGATGTGATTTTATTGACACATGGGCATAATGATCATGTCGGGGATACGGTCGCAATTGCGAAAGCATCAAATGCGCTTGTCGTTGCGCCGAATGAACTTGCGGTTTATTTAGGGCTTCAAGGGTTAAATACGCATGGGATGAATATTGGTGGTGCAAAAACATTTGATTTTGGCACTGTGAAATTTACGAAAGCTTTTCATAGTTCATCTTATCAAACAGAAGACAATGAATTTATTTATACAGGAATGCCCGCTGGAATTTTATTTACAGCTGAAGGAAAAACAATCTATCATGCGGGGGACACATCATTATTCGGAGATATGAAAATGATTGGAGAAAGACATCCGATTGATGTTGCATTTTTACCGATTGGGGATAATTTCACAATGGGTCCAGAAGATGCGGCGTATGCGGTTGAATTACTAAATCCGAAAATTACTGTACCGATTCATTACAATACATTCCCACCAATCCAGCAAGATCCGGAAAATTTTAAAGCATTGGTGAAAAATCATGCGGTACAAATTTTAACGCCAGGCGATACGATTGACGATTCCATTTAAATAGTAACCGCCATTTCATCCATCTATTACATAGGAAGCGTAAAAAAACATTATTTGTGATAGAATAATGAGTAGGTAAGTGTATAGAGAAGGTGAAGAAATGGCGACGAAACATGAACAAATTATTCGATATATAAAAGAATTACAAGTCGGCGAAAAAATTTCTGTCCGACAAGTAGCGAAAGAATTATCTGTAAGTGATGGAACAGCTTATCGGGCAATTAAAGAAGCTGAAAATCGAAAATTAGTAAACACGATTGAACGCGTTGGTACCATTCGAATTGAAAAAAAGAAAAGAGAAAGTATTGAACGATTAACGTTTGCAGAAGTATTAAATATTGTCGATGGGCAAGTACTAGGTGGACGAACGGGTTTACATAAGACACTGACAAAATTTGTCATTGGCGCGATGCAATTAGGCGATATGATGCGTTATGTAGATGCGGGAAGCTTGCTCATCGTGGGAAACCGAGTGAAAGCACAGGAAACGGCATTACAAGCAAATGCAGCTGTATTGGTAACAGGTGGATTTGATGTGACGGAAGAGGCAAAGAAAATTGCAGATGAATTGGAAATGCCAATTATTTCCACGAGCTATGATACGTTCACAGTTGCAACGATGTTAAATCGTGCAATTTATGACCAAATGATTGAAAAAGAAATTTTATTGGTAGCAGATATTTTAACGCCAATCGATGCAACGGTTGTGCTGACGACGGATGATACGATTCAAAATTTCAATACGAATAATCACGAGACAGGGCATTTAGGCTATCCAGTTACCAATGAACTTGGGAAACTCGTAGGTATTGTAACGTCTAGAGATATTATTGGAAAATCAGATGATGTACGCATTGAAAAAGTGATGACGAGAAATCCGATTACAGTGACTGAAAATACAACTGTAGCTTCAGCTGCACATAGCATGATTTGGGAAGGCATTGATTTATTGCCTGTCGTAACCGATGTGAACCAATTAATTGGCATCGTCAGCCGGGAAGACGTCCTTCGTGCGTTCCAAACGGCTCAAAAACAACCTCATCAAGGTGAGACGATTGAAGATATTATTAAAAGTCAAATGAGTGTGGCACAAGGTGAGTCTCAAGTGATTGAGTTTACAGTGACACCTCAATTAACAAACCAATACGGTACGCTTTCGCACGGGGCAATGACAACTGTATTATCTGAAACGGGTAGTCATGCGATTAAAATGAAAAAACGCGGTGAAGCGGTTGCAGAAAACTTTAATGTTTATGTTTTGCAACCTGTTCAATTGGGGACGGTTGTTAGAGTAGAACCTCGTATTTTACAAATGAGCCGTCGATTTGTAAAAGTGGATTTCGATTTATTCGCAGACAATGATCTTGTGGCGAAAGCGATGATTATGTATCAATTATTTGAGCGATAGAATGAAAAAGCACTGATGCGTGATTGTCTGCATCAGTGCCCGTTAATTTCTGCTTCTTCTTCAATAAATTGACGATAATGTTTTGCGGCACGAAAATTGAAAATGGATACATATAAGCCGAGCGCAATAAATAGAGCAGAAACGATATAAATCACAAGTTTATTGAAAATCACGATTTGGTTTAAACCAAAAGCAATGAGAAATAATCCAAGCGCAACACCCGCCATACTTGCAAACATTTTTTTGCGAATCGGCAGCAGATAAGTTGTTCTAAATTGTCTCATTTTAAAATAAAAATAAAACACTAAACTTGCAATCGTTAAGAAAACAAATATAAGCATAAGAAACCTCCGTAAAATTACTGAACTATATTATATTGTAGCGGCTATGCTTGGAAAATGCACGATAAAACATTGGAATTGGAGCGTTAATATGAAACAACAGATGATTGAAATGATTGAAAAGCATCAAAAAATTATTATACTTCGTCATATGAGACCTGATCCAGATGCCTATGGATCGCAAATGGGCTTAAAAGAATTAATTTTAAAAAATTATCCTGAGAAAACGGTTTATGCAGATGGACAGCATGAAGAATCTTTGACGTATTTGGGGAAACCTGATGTGCTTACTGAAGAAGATTATGTGGATGCGCTTATTATTATTACAGATACTGGAAATACGGAAAGAATCGACAGTGAGTATTATACAAAAGGCGTTTCTATTTTAAAAATTGACCATCACCCTGATGTCGATCAGTATGGAGATATGCGCTGGGTGGATACAACGTCAAGTTCTACTTCGGAAATGATTGTCGATTTATTTGAATATGGTCGGGATCATTTCAATTGGGAAATGACGAGTGCAGCAGCAAGACTTTTATTCGCCGGGATTGTAGGCGATACAGGACGTTTTATGTATCCGAGTACGACATTGAAAACATTTCAATGTGCGAGTGAACTTTTAAAACATAAATTTGACCGTGAAGAAATATTTGCAGGAATGTATGAAGTCGAGCGAAAAGTACTTCATTTACAAGGGTATGTTTATCAAAACTTTACAATGGATGAATACGGCGCGGCTTATATTAAAATTGACCGTGAAACGTTAGAAAGCTTTCATGTAAGTCCTTCTGAAGCCTCTCAACTTGTCAGTACATTAGGAGATGTGAAAGGGATTCGCGCTTGGACGATGCTTGTTGAAGAAGATAATCTAATTCGTGTTAGACTTCGTTCGAAAGGTCCGGTCATTAATACGTTGGCTGCGGAATTCGGCGGGGGCGGTCATCCACTTGCATCGGGTGCTTCTGTTTATTCTTGGGAAGAGGCAGATGAACTTATTCAAAAATTACAACAATTATGTCGTTAAGTGAAGAGCGGAGGAGAAATAATGAAACTTGTCTACCCGCAAATTGTTACCGGCGCGGATTTACTGCGCGGCATTAATAAATTAAATTACCTAGCCCCGCTTCTCAAAAGAAGAGGGGCTACCCTAGCTAGTATCGTCAATGCCAAAATGTATGGTGTCCCGTCTTTTTATAAAATTATGAAGAAGTATGGGATTCGTCCAATTATCGGCTTAACGGTTCGCCTCGATTTAGGGGAAGGGCAAGCAGTTTTAATTTATGTTTATGCACAAACAGAGCTTGGTTATCGAAATTTGCTGAAAATGAGTAGTGCCATTTCGATTACAGATGAAGAAACATTGCCTCTTTCATGGTTGGAAGCTTATAGCGCGGGCTGTCAAATTGTGTGCGCAATGACGGATGCTTCTTGGGATCGTTTCCGTGATGAAGAAACGATTCAGTTACTGCAAAAGCATGATAGCAGCGAAGCGCTTTATATCGGAATTGCGCGTCCAGGTGGTACGAGTCATCCGGATGAATCATCCATTGAAAAAATTGCTGAACAAACCGCTTTGCCGATTACCGCGATGTATGAAGCGAGATATATTTTACCGGAAGATGCATTTGCATTTAAAGTAGCGCGTGCAATTCGTTCGGGTGAAAAATTAACGGAACAAGAAGAAGCATTAGATGATTATGCATTTTCTTATCTGCCCGAAGAAGCGGAATTACAAGCATGGTTTCATGACCGAAAATCTTGGTTAGAAGCAACGGAAAAAATGTTGGATGCTTGCCATGTAGAATTAACAGAAAGTCAGTTATTAATGCCTAAATTCCCTTTACCACAAAATGTAAATGTGAATGATTATTTAAAAGAAAAATGTCGAACAGGCTTAATGAAACGACTTGGTAGCATTGACGAACGCTATGAAAAGCGTTTGGCGTATGAATTATCCATTATTCAGCAGATGGATTTTGCGGATTACTTTTTAATCGTTGAAGACTTTATCAGTTTCGCGAACAAATCGAATATTTTAACAGGACCTGGACGAGGATCTTCGGCAGGGTCATTAGTTGCTTTCGCGCTATTTATTACAGATGTAGATCCGATTTATTACGGGCTTGTTTTTGAACGATTTTTAAATCCCGAACGAATTACAATGCCGGATATCGATATCGATTTTGCGGATCACCGTCGTTTTGAAGTGATTGAGTACGTTGCGAAAAAATACGGGAAAGCCTATGTTGCGCAAATTAGTACATTTGGGACATTATCGGCGCGTGCGGTTGCAAGAAATGTCGGGCGCGTCTTTAATTTTACAACGGAAGAGATGAATTATGTTGCGAGTTTATTTCCGACTCGTACAAAAATTACATTGGAACAAGCCTATGAGCAAATCCCGAAACTTCGCGAATGGATTGCGTTAGCGCCGATTCGGCAAGAATGGTTTAAAACGGCTTGTTTATTGGAAGGATTGCCTCGAAATGCATCTACCCATGCGGCAGGGGTTGTTTTATCTCCAAAACCGCTCGTCAATTTTGTACCGCTTCAATCAGGTGATGAGGGAATTTATTTAACACAATGGCCGATGGGCGATGTTGAAGCACAAGGTTTATTGAAAATGGATTTCCTCGGACTTCGAAATTTAACTTTATTAGACCGGATTCGTACGCTAATTCGTTACGATAAAGGAATAGACTTAGATTTTGAAAGAATTCCTTTAAATGATGGACCCACTTATGCGCTTTTTGGACGTGGCGAAATGACGGGCGTTTTTCAATTTGAATCGCCTGGAATGAGAGATACGTTAAAATTAATTTCCCCGACGCGTTTTGAAGATTTATTTGCCATTAATGCGCTATTTAGACCTGGACCGATGGATCATATTCCAAATTATGCAAGGCGCAAAAATGGAGAAGAACAAATTCAATATTTACATCCTTCACTAGAGCCAATTTTAAAAGAAACATACGGAATTCTCGTGTATCAAGAGCAAATCCTTCAAATTTTTGTACAAGTTGCGGGATATACGATGGGGGAAGCGGATTTGGTGCGCCGCGCAATTAGTAAAAAAGATCATGCCGTGTTAAATGAAGAGCGTTTTAAATTCATCCAGCGTGCGATGCAAAAAGGAATTTCGGAACAGACGGCGAATGAAATTTATGCGTTAATTGTCAAATTTGCTGATTATGGATTTCCAAAAAGTCATGCAGTTGCCTATGCGTTAATCTCGTATCGACTTGCTTATTTAAAAGCCAATGAACCGGCTTATTTTTATGCCGCTTTACTTACTTCAATACTTGGTAATACAGAAAAAATGATTGAAGTCATTCAAGAAGCTAAACTATGCGGCGTTAATTTTTTACCACCATCTATCAATGAGAGTCAATTTAGTTTTACAGTAGAAAAAGGTGCAATACGTGTTGGATTAAGGTCTATTCAAGGGATCAATGCAAGTTTTTATGAACAAGTGAAAGAAAGGCGAACTTCAGGAGGGAAATGGACTTCGATGTTCGATTGTGCAGCCGCACTTGGTAGTGAATATTTTACGGAGAAAACGGCTACTGAACTCATTAAAGCAGGGGCATTCGATGAGTTTGGCGAATCAAGGGGCGTCTTACTTGCTTCGATTGACGCAGCGATTTCGCATGCATTATTTGCGGACCCGAGTGATGGCGTGACTTCTCTTTTAATGGCGAGTCCAAAATATTCACCAGGTGAGCCGATGTCACAAATGCAAAAATTGGCTTATGAAAAAGAGGCACTTGGCTTCTATTTATCGCAACATCCTGCAGCTGAGGCAAAAAAAGAATTGCAAGAAGGCATCGTGGATATTCAAGCAGTGCAACATTTACAAGAACGTGCAATGACAAAAATGGTCGGTTTAGTCATTGAAGTGAAAAAGATTCGCACGAAAAAAGGAGAACAGATGGCATTTGTTAAAATACAAGATGAAACAGAACGTATTTCTTGTACATTTTTCCCGAAACAATATGCGACCTATCATCAAGATTTGAATGAAATGGACTTGCTATTTGTAGAAGGTACGACAGAAAGAAGAAAAGGAATCCCTCAAATACTCGTTCAATCGATTAGGAAAATCGACTGGTAAAATTCGAGTGATTGTGAAGTGTTTGTTAGATTTTTACTTTACGATATGCAATTCATTCTGTATGATATATGCAGGAGTGGTCAGACCACTTGCGTGTAAGTTCTTATCCAGAGGGGTTTGATCATGAAAAGTCAAAAATCACATTCAAAAATGTATTTGGAAATCGTTAGCGAGTTAAGAAATCTGATCCAAGAAGAAAATATTAAAACAGGTGGAAAATTACCATCTGAACGGGTTCTTGCGGAACGGATGCAAGTAGGGCGTTCAACGATTCGAGAAGCTTTGAGAAGTCTTGAATTATTAGGGTTGATTGAAACGAGAAGAGGCGAAGGGACATTTTTGGCGGATTTTCAGCAAAATCAATTCGTCGATGTGTTATCAGGCTTTATATTACAACAACCGACTTCCATACATGATGTCCGAAAAACACGTGAAATTCATGAGGTTGCGGCGATTCAAGCGATTTGTCGACAACCTGCATTACAGCAACAACCTGTTTGGAATAGCTTTTTAATGAAGATTGAACAAAATATGCGCATTAAACGAATCCATCTCGTACGCGAAATGATTGTCGCGACAGGAAATCGATTGTCACTTAAAATTTGGATGTTATTGACACAGTATAGCCAAGTGCCTTACAGCGAAGAGATGACAATCGATGAACAAGGAATTGTAAAAGACTTTTTGACTGCTTTAGTAGCAGGGGATGAAAAGCAAGCACTTCATAATTATTTTAGTTGGACCGAACGAGTTGAAGGTGAAAGAGGGGAAGAATGAGATGATTCGTGATATCTTTAAAAGAAATCGTAAACAAAAAGAAGCAAAAATACCGACTGATCAAGCAAAAAATGGTGTACCAGAAGGTTTAATGACCAAATGTCCGGAATGTAAACATATCCTTTTAACGAAAGATTTAATGCAAGTGTTAAAAGTTTGTCCGTCTTGTGGATACCATATGAAAATGACGGCTGCTGAACGTGTTGATATGTTATTTGATGAAGATACATTTATTTCTTTAGATGATCATTTACAAACAGAAAATCCATTAGCATTTCCAAATTATACAGAAAAAATTGCACAAGATGCGAAGAAAACAGGGTTGAATGAAGCTGTTTTAACGGGAATCGGTGAAATTGACGGGCAGCGTGTGGCGGTTGCAATTATGGATGCCCATTTTAGAATGGGATCGATGGGGTCAGTTGTCGGTGAGAAAATTACGCGTGCTGTGGAAAAAGCGACTGAGGAAGGCATTCCGATGTTTATTTTTACAGCGAGTGGTGGCGCAAGAATGCAAGAAGGTGTGTTATCGCTTATGCAAATGGCGAAAACAAGTGTGGCGTTAAATCGTCATGCAGAAAAAGGGTTATTATTCGTCTCCATTATGACTTATCCAACTACAGGCGGCGTTTCAGCAAGTTTTGCTTCTGTAGGCGATATTAACTTGGCCGAACCGAAGGCGTTAATTGGTTTTGCGGGTAGGCGTGTTATTGAACAAACGGTGAGAGAGAAATTACCGGAAGATTTTCAAACAGCAGAGTTTCTTCTTGATCACGGGCAGTTAGATGCGGTTGTTCATCGTGAAGAGATGAAAGAAACATTATCGAAAATTCTTCGACTTCACGTAAAGGAGGCTAAATGAAATGGGCAAAACTTTAGCATTTGAAGAACCAATCGTTAAACTTCGTGAAAAAATTACGGAACTAGAACAGTTTACAAAAGATTCCGAGGTTGATTTATCGGATGAAATTGAAACGCTGAAAACACGTTTGAAAAATTTAGAAGAAGATATTTACGGCAATATGGAAACTTGGGATCGTGTTCAAGTCGCAAGACACCAATATCGCCCGACAACATTGGATTATATTGAAGCATTATTTGAAGATTTTATCCAACTACATGGAGACCGTACATTTGGTGATGATGCAGCGATTGTTGGCGGAATTGCCTCGTTCAATTCTTTACCAATTACGATTATCGGACACCAAAGAGGGAAAGATACGAAAGAGAATGTGAAACGTAATTTCGGGATGCCACATCCAGAAGGGTATCGAAAAGCGCTTCGACTGATGAAACAAGCGGAGAAATTTAACCGCCCGATTATTTGTTTCATTGATACAAAAGGGGCATACCCTGGGAAAGCTGCTGAAGAACGTGGTCAAAGTGAAGCCATTGCACGTAATCTTGTGGAAATGGCTGGCTTAACGGTTCCAGTGATTTCGATTGTCATTGGAGAAGGTGGAAGTGGTGGTGCTTTGGCATTAGGTGTAGCCAATCATATCCATATGCTGGAACATTCCACATACTCGGTTATTTCTCCAGAAGGTGCGGCATCTATCTTATGGAAAGATGCGAGTTTATCTAAACAAGCGGCGGAAGCGATGCGTATTACGGCACCGCATTTGAAAGAAATGGGGATTATTGATGAAATTATCCCGGAAATTTTAGGGGGAGCACATCGTAATCCGAAAGAACAAGCAAGTCGAATTGGGGAAGCTATTCACCGTTCTTTAGATGAATTAACGAGATTATCTAAAGATGAACTCATTCAAAATCGGTACGATAAGTTCAGAGAGATTGGCGTTTTTGCTGAGTAATTGTGTATAGTTGATTACGGTTGAACTTGAGTCAGTTAGGTCTTTCTCGCATTAACGGGCAGTAAGCCTCCACTTCAAAAATTTTAAAAACAATAAAACGAAGTAGGAGACCAACTGCCTGTTGAGCGGGTATTTCACTTTACGGGTGCAATTTCTCGACAAATCTAAAGGGCAGGATGCATACTGAATATAGACTTGAATGAGTCGCTGATTCAAAAGAAGCTCTCGGCGACTGTGAAGGATTGTGAAAGTCTTCACGAAAGACGCTGTAGTGCGATAGATGTACAAGAAACGAATTGGAGTGATTGAAATGAAAAAGATTGCTGTTTTAACAAGTGGTGGAGACGCACCTGGAATGAACGCGGCAGTACGTGCGGTCGTTCGTAAGGGCATTCATGATGGTTTTGAAGTATCTGCGATTTACAATGGCTACCAAGGGTTAATTGAGGGAAAGATTGTTGATATGGAACTGGGTTCGGTTGGTGATATTATTCACCGCGGGGGGACGATATTACGTTCTGCTCGATGCCCTGAGTTTCGTACAGTTGAAGGCCGTGAAAAGGCAGTTGCACAATTGAAAAGACACGGCATTGAAGGGTTAGTTGTAATCGGCGGAGATGGATCATTTAGAGGCGCTTATGAATTAACAAAATTAGGCATTCCATGTGTAGGCGTTCCTGCGACGATTGACAATGATATTAAAGGGACGGATTTTACAATTGGTTTTGATACTGCATTAAATACAGTCATTGACGCGATTGATAAAATTCGTGATACAGCGACATCTCATGAAAGAACTTTTATTATTGAAGTGATGGGAAGAGATGCGGGAGATTTAGCACTTTGGGCAGGACTTGCAGGGGGTGCAGAGACAATCTTAATTCCAGAAGCAGATTCGGATATTAAAGATATTGTCGAGCGACTCGAAAGTGGAACAGGACGTGGAAAGAAGCACAGTATTATCGTCGTTGCAGAAGGCGTTATGTCAGCAACGGAACTTGCAAAAGTCATTAAAGAAGAAGCAGGAATGGAGATTCGCGTTTCTGTTCTTGGACATGTGCAGCGCGGTGGTTCGCCGTCAGGACGCGACCGAGTCATTGCAAGTCAGTTTGGTGCGCGAGCAGTTGAAGTGTTAAAAGAAAATCGCGGAGGGGTTGCGATTGGCATGCAAAACCATAAAGTGATAGACTACGATTTACAGAGTGTGTTTGAAGGCTCTGAGCACTTAGATTTAAAAATGTTCGACTTATCAAAACAGCTGTCAATTTAAGCTATTCACTACATAGCGAGAAGGAGATAATTTAATGAGAAAGACGAAAATAGTATGTACAATTGGACCGGCAAGTGAATCGGTAGAAGTATTAGAAAAGTTAATTGATGCAGGCATGAACGTAGCGCGTTTAAACTTTTCACACGGAGATCATGCGGAGCATAAAGCGCGTATCGATCGTATTAATGAAGTAGCACGTAAAAAAGGAAAAGTTGTCGGAATTTTATTAGACACACGTGGACCAGAAATTCGTACACATTCAATGAAAGATGGTCATGTTGATATTGTTAAAGGACAAAATATCGATGTGTCTATGGATGAAATTGAAGGAACAAAAGAAGCATTTTCAATCACTTACGATAAGCTAATTGAAGACGTTTCTGCAGGTTCGACAATTTTATTAGATGATGGCTTAATTCAACTAGAAGTGACTGGAACGGATGCGGCACGTAATGTCATTCATACAGTTGCGATGAACTCTGGAACATTAAAAAATAAAAAAGGTGTAAACGTACCAGGTGTGCAAGTTCAATTACCAGGAATGACTGACAAAGATGCAAGTGATATTCTTTTCGGTATTCAAGAAGGTGTTGACTTTATTGCTGCGTCATTCGTACAAAAAGCATCAGATGTGATGGAAATCCGTAGCTTACTTGAGCAAAACGGTGGAAAAGACATCCAAATCATTCCTAAAATTGAAAATGGTCTTGGTGTCGAAAATATCGATGAAATCCTTACATTATCTGACGGTTTAATGGTTGCGCGTGGTGATTTAGGCGTAGAAATCCCTGCTGAAGAAGTACCACATATTCAAAAATTATTAATCGAAAAATGTAACCAAGCAGGTAAACCAGTCATTACAGCGACTCAAATGTTAGATTCGATGCAACATAACCCACGTCCAACACGTGCAGAAGCAAGTGACGTTGCCAACGCAATTTTAGACGGTTCAGATGCGATTATGTTATCTGGAGAAACGGCTGCTGGGGATTATCCAGTTGAATCGGTTCAAACGATGGACCAAATCGCAAGACGTGCTGAACAATCTGTTGATTATCGTTCATTCGTTTCAACGAGACGTCGTGAAAAACATGGGAATATGACAGAGTCAATCGGACAAGCTGCAGCATATACTGCATTAAACTTAAAAGTGAAAGCTGTTTTAGCACCAACACGCAGTGGACAAACAGCGCGTATGATCGCGAAATATCGTCCAGGTTGCCCAGTGATTGCATTAACAGCGTCTGAGAAAAACTCGAAAAAATTATCACTTGTTTGGGGTGTTTACCCAATCATTGGAAAAGATGTCCGTACGATTGATGAATTAATCGATGATGCAGTTGTTCAAAGTACAGCATATGGTTATGTCGATCACGGCGATGCAGTCATCATTACAGCGGGTGTTCCTGTTGGTGAAGTTGGAACGACAAACTTAATGAAAATCCATATTGTTGGGGATTTACTCGTTCGTGGACAAGGAATTGGTAAATCTGTTGCAACTGGACGCGTAATTGTTGGTCAAACGGCGGAAGAAATTTTATCGTATGACACAATAGATGCGATTATCGTAACGAACGGTTCGGATCGTGATATGGTCCCTGCCATTGAAAAATGTGCGGGATTAATTACGGAAGAAGGCGGATTAACGAGCCATGCGGCAGTTGTTGGCTTAAGCCTCGGCATTCCAGTTATCGTTGGGGTAGAAAATGCAACGAAAGTCATCCAACATGGCAGCAATATTAAAATGGATGCAGAATCAGGCGTAATTTATCGCGCAAATACAAAAGAAGACTGAGACGACCAACTATCATGTCGCTTCATATGAAGTGGTTGTATCAATGGGATTTGTCGTGCTGAAAAATCCTTTAACACGGTTTAAGACTTGAAAAATGACGGGGGGGCATCTAGAGAGTGAAAAGACTTTCTAGATTGCCCTCTTTTCCTTAGGAGGGTGAAGCAATTGAAATGGCTTTTTTTAGCATTTATCATTATTCCAACGGCTGAACTGTCAATTTTAATTTATTCGGGACAGCAAATTGGCTTTCTCCCGACGATTAGCATTATTTTATTGACAGGTTTTCTTGGCGCTTATTTGGCAAAAAAACAAGGCGTGAAAGCTTGGAATGATTTTAATCGTCGCATGGCGCAAATGGAAACACCAGGAGATGCGATGATCGATGGCATCTGTATTTTTATCGGAGGGTTGCTTTTATTAATGCCCGGGTTTATTACCGATATTGTAGGTTTACTATTATTATTTAGTGGTCCACGAAATTTAATTCGACCGATGATTCATAAGTGGATTTACAAAAAAATGAAAAATAAACAAATCATCATTCGCTAAAAAGCGGATGGTGTTTTATTTTTAATGCGGCAAAAAGTAAAAAAGGAGACAGTAAAATACCGTAAATCCCAAAGAGATACACTGCACACGCCAATATGAAAAAAGCATGAATCGGTTTTAATTGAAAAGTCGATGCCCACATATAGGATTCCGCGAATTGTCGAACAGTAATAGTGAGGAAGTAAAGAATGATTAAATAGATGCCTAACAACAAATTTCGA
>CANSAF010000062.1 GCA_947644645.1 uncultured Sporosarcina sp.
AAAGATTATGACATGTGGGCGGCGGGGTATAGAAATCGATTGCCCTCTACGTATAAGCATGACGAAGGAAATGACGGAGAAACGTATTCGAAACAATGGTTTATTGAATGGGTTGAAGAATTTCAAGAACTCGCTGAAGAAGATGATACGTATTTATTTGGGATCTTTCGAAAAACAGATGGTGCACATATTGGTGAAATTGAGTTTAACACGATTTTACGCATGGATTATGAGTGGGGCATGATGGGCTATACCATTCATAACCAATTTCACCGCCAAGGATACGGTACGGAAAGTGTACTTGCTGCGGTTGAGATGTTTTTTACAGACTTGAATTTTCATCGTTTAGAACTACAAATTCATGTGGACAATGAACCATCACAGAAATTAGCGGAGCGAACAGGATTTGTTTATGAATGTACGCGTGAGAATTATTTTTATGAAGGTGGAAAATGGATTGACCAAAAAATTTACGTGAAAAATCGTCCGAGTTTTTGAGTGAGAAGGTTTTGAAGTAAGTTTACTTAAAAACATAAAGCTGTTCAGCAAGTCATAAGCTTAGACTTGCTGAACAGCTTTCTCTTATTCGATCAAAATGCCTGCTTTTCTAAGCGCATCTTCTGCTTGATCTAAATCAGCTTGCGCTTGAGCAATTACCATATGTGAATGGATGCCTTCTGTTAATTCGGAAAGTAAGGGGGCACCTGTTTCTTTCATATGTTCGATGAATTTCTTTACTTCACTACGATTGGAAACCATAATCGAAGCGGTTAAATCACCGTATACTGGGTGTTCGACCAAGACATTTTTTACGGTTAAACCGTAATCGACGAAAATATTTAATTCTTCTTCTGCTTGCGCGGCAGTATGCGTGCAAACGAAGGTTTTTTCGATTTTTGAAGGTCCTGTTTCAGGGTGAAGATATAAATATCCACGACTTGTCGCGACAATCGGTTCACCTGTTGCTTTCAATAAATTCACATCTCCGACGATGACTTGACGACTAACGGCTGTTTGATGGCCTAGTATTGCGCCGGGAATTGGTTCTGTTGCATTTTTTAATGTAGATAAAATATAAAGACGTCTTTCTTCTCCGTCCATTTTCTTTAAAGTCATATACCATCATCCTTTCGATTTCATTTCTTTCATGCGTTCATAAATTGCCGCTAATTTTACTTCAGCGCCTGCTTGTACAGGTTTATAAAATTCAGTGCCTTCAACTTCATCGGGTAAGTATTGTTGGTTTACCCAGCCACCGAAAGAGCCAATTGGCGTATGATGAGGGTATTCGTAACCAACATGCCCAAGCTCAGTAGCACCTGCATAATGGGCATCACGAATATGAAGTGGAATATCCCCTGTTTTCCCGTCGTGAATTGCTTTTACCGCGGTATCGAATGCTTTATAAGCAGAGTTAGATTTAGAGGACAAACACATTTCAACGACTGCATTTGCAAGTGGGATTCTTGCTTCGGGCATACCAAGTCGCACTGCTGCTTCTGTTGCAGCAAGCACATGTCCACCAACTTCTGGCGCTGCAAGACCAATATCTTCATAGGCAATGACCAGTAATCGTCGATTGACTGCGACAAGATCGCCAATTTCGAGTAAATGGGCTAAATAATAAAGCGCGGCATTGACATCACTGCCCCGAATGGATTTTTGAAGAGCGGATAATAAATTGTAAAAATGCGACCCTTTATTATCACCAAAAACCCCAATTCTTTCAACTAAATTGTCAATTAACCAATCTTCCACAAGGGTCACGCCTTCTTCTTCATCGCTTGCGATTACGACAGATTCCAAAACATTTAACGCTTTTCTGGCATCTCCGTTCACACCTTCTGCGATTTTTAAAAGTTGTTCATCGGTTACTGTAATTTGTTGTTTCCCGAGTCCGCGGTCAGGATCTTTCACTGCGCGTTGTAATACGGCGAGTAAATCTGTCGGCATAAGTCTTTTCAGTTGTTTAATTTCCCCGCATCTTGAACGAATGGCTGGGTTGACGTCATGATAAGGGTTTTCAGTTGTCGCCCCAATTAAGACGATGGCTCCACTTTCGACATGAGGGAGTAATGTATCTTGTTGGAGTTTATTGAAGCGATGGATTTCATCTAAAAACAATAAAACTTTCCCTGTAATTCTCGCTTCTTTTACGACATCTTCTACTTCTTTTTTTCCGGATACCGTTGCGTTCAATGAAATAAACGGTAAGTCACTCGTTCCTGCAATCGCATGTGCGAGCGATGTTTTCCCGATACCAGGTTCACCGTAAAGTAGCATCGAAGGTACATGTCCATTTTTAATTAATTTATAAAGGGCTGTCTCTTTTCCAATAATATGTTGTTGTCCAGCGATTTCATCAATCGTTTTCGGGCGCATACGATACGCCAAAGGTTCGTTTTGCATTCAATCGCTCCTTGTCTAGTGATTTCTCCCGCATTAACGGACAGTAAGACTCCCACTTCAAGATTTAAGCAAAAGCGCTAAAGATAAGTGGGAGATCAACTGTCCGTAAAAGCCCGATTGGTTCAACTAACAATCAGTGGGAGATGAAGAAACCCCCCACTGATTGAAGTTTCACTTTATCTATTATACACATCCTTTTGTTCGAACGCATTTCACACAAGAAAATCATGAATTATGCTATACTATTTTTCAGCAAGTAAATAAAGGGCGGGGTAAGAAAATGAAGATTTCTACAAAAGGACGATACGGCTTAACTGTTGTCGTAGTATTAGGCTCAAAATACGGAGAAGGACCTGTTCCGCTGCGTCAAATCGCAGAAGACCAATCATTATCTGAAGCGTATTTAGAACAGTTAATTCCGCCGCTGCGCAATCAAGGAATTGTGAAAAGTGTCCGCGGGGCATACGGTGGTTATATGTTAGCAAAAGCGCCAGAAGAAATTACTGCTGGCGATGTCATTCGAATTTTGGAAGGACCGATTCAGCCAATTGAAGGGCTTGATGATACAGATATTCCGCAATATAAACTATGGAAAAACATCGCGGATGCAGTGAAAGAAGTACTGGATACGACAACCATTGCACATTTAATCCAATCAAATGAAGAGACTGAAGTGAATAATTATATGTTTTACATTTAAGGCTCTTGTTCAAAATATGTATTTGATTAAAATAGCGATACTAGTACATGTAGCGAAAGACGATGACTCCAGCAGTATTAAGGTAGGATGCCTTAATTTCTGCCAAGATCATGCAGAAATACGGCAAAGCTCACGCTACGTAGTTCGCTTGATTGAAGCCATGCCCGCGGAAAGCGTCCGTCTGTAGCGGAATGTACGATCAAGAACATGTTTTGGTGAAGAGTCATATTTTAAAGGAGTTTTTTTATGACAGATATATATTTAGATCATGCCGCAACGACGCCTGTTCATCCTGAAGTTGTGAAAACTTTTACGGATGCGTTACAGACGGTGTATGGTAATCCGTCTAGTATTCATCAACAAGGAAGGACGGCGCGAAAAGCATTGGATGATGCACGAAAAAGATTGGCGCAATCTATCGGAGCGAAACCGACTGAAATGATTTTCACATCCGGTGGGTCGGAAGCGAATAATATGGCGATATTTGGGGTTGCAAAGGCGATGAAAGCACAAGGTAATCATGTCATTACAACCAATATTGAACATCATGCGGTTTTAAATACATGTAAACAACTTGAACAACTCGGCTTTGCGCTAACGATTTTAGAAGTCGATGAAAATGGACAAATTCATCCCGATCAAGTGGCGAAAGCTTTAACAGATCAAACCATTCTCGTATCGATTATGTATGGTAATAATGAAGTGGGAACGATGCAACCAATTGCCGAAATTGGACAATTATTAAAAAATCATCAAGCTGTTTTTCATACAGATGCGGTGCAAGTATATGGCATGCTACCCATTCAAGTCGATGAACTTGGTGTAGACTTACTTTCTGTTTCAGCACATAAATTAAATGGACCAAAAGGGATTGGTTTTTTATATGCAAGAACGAATACCGTTTTAACGCCGTTCATATTTGGCGGTGAACAAGAAAGAAAACGTCGTGCAGGAACAGAAAATGTACCGGCAATCATGGCTTTTCAAAAAGCCGTTGAAATCGCCGAACAAACGATGGAAGAAAACAGTGCACGCTATGAAACTTTCGAAGCCCATTTAGTCGAAAAACTACAAGCACTTCGTGTACAATTAAAAATTAACGCAAGTCATGTAGCAAGACTTCCACATATTACAAATATTAGTTTCCCTGGAATGGATATTGAGTCGTTTCTCGTTAATTTAGATATGGCAGGCATTTTTGTATCGAGTGGTTCGGCATGCACAGCAGGTTCTTTAGATCCTTCGCATGTGTTAACGGCGATGTACGGACAAAATGCGCCCGAACTTAGAAACTCAGTTCGATTTAGTTATGGGTACGGTTTAACAGTCGACGATATTGAAACGACAGCTGAAAAAACAGCGGAAATTATTCACAGATTAATTAAATGAAATGAAAAGGATTGAAAAAATATGAATAACACAAAATCACCATCCGAAACACGTGTCGTTATCGGCATGTCGGGCGGCGTCGATTCGTCTGTAGCGGCACTTTTATTGAAAGAGCAAGGCTATGACGTAATCGGTATTTTTATGAAAAACTGGGACGATACAGATGAGTTTGGCGTTTGTACAGCAACAGAAGATTATGAAGATGTCATTGCGGTTTGTAATGAAATCGGTATTCCTTATTACGCAGTGAATTTTGAAAAACAATATTGGGATAAAGTGTTCACATACTTTTTAGAAGAATACAAAGCAGGACGTACACCAAATCCTGATGTGATGTGTAATAAAGAAATTAAATTTAAAGCATTTTTAGATCATGCAATGAGTTTAGGTGCTGATTATTTGGCAACTGGGCATTATGCGCAAGTTTTGCACACGGAAGAAGGCGCGAAAATGTTACGCGGGGTCGATGAAAACAAAGACCAAACGTATTTCTTAAACCAATTAACGCCAGATATGTTGGATAAAGTGATGTTCCCACTTGGACATATCGATAAAAGTGAAGTGCGTGAAATTGCATTAAAAGCTGGGTTAACAACCGCTAAAAAGAAGGATTCAACGGGCATTTGCTTTATTGGTGAGCGGAACTTTAAAGAATTCCTTGGGCAGTATTTACCAGCACAACCAGGCGAAATGAAAACAATGACAGGTGAAGTCGTTGGTAAACATGACGGATTAATGTACTATACACTCGGGCAACGCCATGGTTTAGGAATTGGCGGAGCAGGAGAGCCTTGGTTTGTATTAGGAAAAGACTTAAAAGAAAACGTACTTCTTGTTGGTCAAGGTTTCCATCATGACGCGCTTTATTCAGATAGTTTAACGGCGGTTAATATGAGTTTTGCAACATCACGTGAGTTGCCACAAACATTTACTTGTACGGCAAAATTCAGATATCGTCAACCAGATACGAAAGTAACGGTAGAAATTACGGGTGATGGTACGGCGAACGTGATTTTTGACGAGCCAGTTCGTGCAATTACACCGGGGCAAGCAGTCGTTTTATATGACGGCGAAGAATGTTTAGGCGGCGGAACAATTGACAAAGTCATTAAAAACGGCGTCGCATTAGATTATGTTGGGTAAGGGGCAAGTGAAAATGGATTATAATGAACAAGGAATTGAAGCACTACAAAATAAAGAATATGAACAAGCGATTGCAGCTTTTTTACAAGCAATCGAAGAAAACCCAGACGATGCAGTCGGTTATATTAACGTCGGCAATGTGTTTGCGTCCGTAGGAGATACGGAAAAAGCAGAACGTTTTTTCCAAAAAGCCATTACATTAGATGAAGAAGCAGGCACAGCCATTTATGGTCTGGCGAATTTATATTATAACGGCGAACGTTATGAGGAAGCAGCGAAATTATATGAACAAGCGATTCGTAAAGGAATAGAAGAAGCGGATGCTTATTTTATGCTTGGGAAAAGCTTAGAACGTTCTGAACAGCCGAAGTTGGCGCTTCCTTATTTACAAAGAGCAGCGGAACTTGCACCAACAGATGTAGAAATTCGTTTATCTTACGGGATTTTACTGGCGAACTTAGAAGTCTTTGAAAAAGCGGGTGAAGAATTCCGTTATGTTGTAGAAAATGAGCCGGAAAATGCGGATGCACATTATAATCTCGGTTTTTTATATGCAGTATCGACAGACCAAAAAGACGATGCGCTTCATCATTTAAAACAAGCATTTACGCTGAATCCTGAATATGAGCAAGCACGTTATATTTACGATATGATTCAACTAGACGAACAATAAGGAGGCGGAACTGTGGGAAGTCAGGCGGAAGAAACCTACGTCATTGGGAAACCATTTGTGACGATCTTTCATAATGCGGATAATCTATTTACAATTTGTAAATGTAAAATTACGAAAACGAATTCTGCGTATAATGAAAAAGAAATCATTGTGAAAGGGAACTTTCCACAACTTGCGCCCGATGAGTCGTATAAATTTATTGGGCGCCTCGTCAATCATCCGACGTATGGTGCCCAATTTGATGTACATACATTTGAAAAGGAAATGCCAGGAACAGAAGCGGGCGTTGTCCAATATTTATCCAGTGATTTATTTCCTGGTATTGGGTCGAAAACAGCGGCAACCATTGTGAAAACATTAGGGACGGATGCCATTAATTTAATCTTAAATGATGGGGCTGTTTTAGATAAAGTTCCAAGGCTTTCTGCAGAAAGAAAAGCGACATTAATTTCAGTTTTACAGCAAAATATGGGGCTTGAACGGACGATGATCCAGTTGAATGAATGGGGATTTGGTCCGAAAATTGCGATGCGTATTTATCAAGCTTATCGTGAAGAAACCATTGAAATATTAACGGAAAACCCGTACAAACTGACTGATGAAATTGAAGGTGTCGGTTTTCAACGCGCTGATGAATTAGGTCGTCATTTAGGCATCACTGGCGATCATCCATCTAGGATTAAAGCGGCAATTTTATATACAGTCAATGAAGCTGTCCAATCAGAAGGTCATGTTTATGTGGAGGGGAAAGTCGCTTTACCAGAAGTGAAGCGACTGCTTGAAATGAGTCAAAGGATTGATATTTCCTTTGAAAGCATTTCACAAGCGATTATTGAATTGGTAGGAGAAGGTAAACTCTCTGCGGAACAACAAAAATTGTATCCGCCTTCTTTATATTTTTCGGAAATCGGCTTTTCAACGAAACTTCAGTCCATTATGGAAAATGAGCTCGAAGACCAGTTTCCTGTTTCAGAAATTCGTTCAGCGATTGGGGAAGTGGAAGAAAGGCTCGGCGTAAATTATGCCGATACGCAAGTTGCTGCGATTGAAAAAGCACTTCATTCTCCAGCGATGATTTTAACGGGCGGACCAGGGACGGGAAAAACAACTGTTATTCGAGGATTTGTGGAAGTGTTTGCGGAACTGCATGGTTTATCTTTAGACCCAGCAGAATATGCCAAAAAGAAAGAACCTTTTCCAATTATTTTAGCTGCACCAACTGGAAGAGCTGCGAAAAGAATGTCTGAATCGACAGAACTTCCAGCGATGACAATTCACCGTCTACTCGGTTTCACGGGGCAACAAAAAGAAGAGGAAACGGAGAAAGAAGTGAAAGCTGAACTCGTCATTATCGATGAAATGTCGATGGTAGACACTTGGCTTGCACATCAGTTACTCAAAGCATTGCCGAAAAATGTACAAATTCTTTTCGTTGGTGACCAAGATCAGTTACCATCGGTCGGACCCGGTCAAGTGTTAAAGGATATGCTCGATTCAGGTGCAATTCCCGTCGTTGAATTAACCGAGATTTACCGTCAAAGCGCAGAATCGACGATTATTGAAATGGCGCATATGATTAAACGGTCGGAATGGTCTGATCATGTGCTTCAAAAAACACATGATCGTTCGTTTATTTCGGCAAATGCAGATCGTATATTAGAAGTCGTCCATCAAATTATCGACAATGCATTATTAAAAGGGCATTCCATTAAAGATATTCAAGTGCTTGCACCGATGTATAAAGGACCTGCAGGCATTGATGGGTTAAATGAAATGATTCAAAAGATGGTAAATCCACCAAGTCCTAAACGAAAAGAAGTGACATTTGGTGATGTCGTCTATCGAATTGGCGATAAAGTGCTTCAACTCGTTAACCAACCTGAATCGAATGTGTTTAACGGCGATATGGGTGAAATTATTAGTATTATTAAAGCAAATGAAACAATCGACAAAAAAGAAATGGTCATTATTTCTTATGATGGCATTGAAGTCGAATACGAGCGCAAGGATTTAAACCAAATTACTCTTGCTTATTGTTGTTCGATTCATAAATCCCAAGGTAGTGAATTTCCGATTGTCATTATGCCAATTGTTCGTAGTCATCGTAAAATGTTGAAAAGAAATTTACTGTATACAGGCATTACACGTGCGCAAAAGTTTTTAATCCTTTGTGGAGAACAAGAAGAGTTTAAGCAAGGTATTGGGCGCGCGGATGAACTGAAGCGTCAAACAACTTTGCAAACGCGTCTACGCGCATTTGATCAGCTAGAAGAAGTCGAAGAGATTGAAACTGAAGACGAGCAGGTTGAAACAATTGATGCGGTATTATCGACTGCGACTTTTTTAGCGATTGACCCAATGATTGGCATGAAAGGCATTACGCCTTATACAATTTCCGCGGATGTTGATTGACACATGTGGAGAAGTTTTTTATACTGAATGTATGATAAGGAATACGATGACGGAGACAGTAAATAAAATGATTCGTTCAGAAAGGAATCTCTCGGCTGAAAAGATTCTCGAATTTATTTTATTGAAGTGCTACTCTTGAGTGCAGCTAAACCCTGCCGTTCGCCGCGTTAAGGCAACTATGAGATACTTACTGGTTTATAGTGGGTAAATTAGGGTGGTACCGCGAATTCAAAACTTCGCCCCTTTTTAGGGGGCGGAGTTTTTTTGTATTGTAAAATTTGCACATTCCTATCGAGTTATTTATTTTGAGGAGGATTTTTCATGAAAAAATTAACAGCAGCTGAAATTCGTTCGATGTTTTTAAATTATTTTAAAGAACATGGACATAGTATTGAACCATCAGCACCACTCGTACCAATCGATGATCCATCATTACTTTGGATTAACAGTGGTGTCGCAACATTAAAGAAATATTTTGACGGCAGTATCGTGCCAGATAATCCAAGAATTGTTAATGCTCAAAAGTCAATTCGTACAAATGATATTGAAAACGTTGGGAAAACAGCGCGTCACCATACATTCTTTGAAATGCTTGGGAACTTCTCAATTGGCGATTATTTCAAGGAAGAAGCAATTGTTCGTGCTTGGGAATTTTTAACGTCTAAAGACTGGATTGGCTTCGATCCGGAATTGCTTTATGTGACTGTTCACCCGGAAGATCATGAAGCTTATGATTTATGGAGAGAAAAAATTGGTTTAGAAGAATCTCGTATTATTCGATTGGAAGGAAACTTCTGGGATATCGGAGAAGGTCCAAGTGGTCCGAATACAGAAATATTCTATGACCGCGGACCAAAGTACGGCGATGATTTTTCTGACCCAGAATTATATCCAGGCGGGGAAAACGAACGTTATTTAGAAATTTGGAACTTAGTATTTTCTGAGTTTAACCATAATCCAGACCATACGTACACGCCACTACCAAATAAAAATATTGATACGGGTGCAGGTTTAGAACGTTTAGCATCTGTCCTGCAAGATGTACCGACAAACTATGATACAGATTTATTTATGCCGATTATGGCTGAAGTTGAAAAGATTTCAGGTAAGAAATACGGTGTAGATGAAGAACAAGATATCGCATTCAAAGTAATCGCAGACCATATTCGTACAGTTGCCTTCGCGATTGGTGACGGCGCATTGCCATCGAATGAAGGGCGCGGCTATGTGTTAAGAAGATTGCTTAGAAGAGCAGTGCGATTTGCGATGCAACTGGGAATTGAAAAGCCGTTCATGTACAATTTAGTGCCTGTTACAGGGCAAATTATGAATGATTACTACCCAGAAGTAGAAGAAAAACAAGCTTTCATTATGAAAGTGATTAAAAACGAAGAAGAACGTTTCCATGAAACATTAAATGACGGAATGGCAATTTTATCGACAGTCATTGAAGAAGCGAAAAAAGAAGGAAAAGACGTGGTGGATGGGGCTTCGGCATTCCAATTATATGATACTTACGGTTTCCCTTATGAATTGACGGAAGAACTTGCAGAAGAAGCAGGTGTGACAGTTGACCGCGCTGGCTTTGATCGTGAAATGGAAGCTCAACGTGAACGTGCACGTGCAGCGCGTCAAAATGTCGATTCAATGAGTGTACAGTCAAGCGTACTCGGTGAAATTCATGAAGCAAGTTCATTTATCGGCTATGATCAGTTGTCTACAACAACGACACTTTCGGTTATTTTAAAAGACGGTGAAATCGTTGAAACAGCACAAGAAGGCGATGAAGTTCAGTTTATTTTAACTGAAACACCATTTTACGCAGAAAGTGGCGGACAAATTGCCGATAAAGGAACCGTGACAGCAGACACATTTACATTAGATGTACAAAATGTTAAAAAAGCGCCAAACGGTCAAAACCTGCATACAGCAACAGTTCGGACAGGTGAAGTGACAGTTGGTACTAAAGTTGTTGCAACCATTGACGCTCAGTTACGTCAACAAACAGTGAAGAATCATACAGCAACCCATTTACTGCATAAAGCGTTAAAAGAAGTACTTGGTGACCATGTAGCGCAAGCAGGTTCTTATGTTGGTCCAGATCGTTTACGTTTTGACTTCTCGCATTTCGGACAAGTAACAGAAGTTGAGCTAGAAGACATTGAAAAACGCGTGAATGATAAAATTTGGGCGGATATTCAAGTAGATATCGCGGAAAAACCAATTGCGGATGCAAAAGCTCAAGGTGCAATGGCTTTATTTGGTGAAAAATACGGCGATATCGTACGCGTCGTTGCGATGGATGATTATTCAATCGAACTTTGCGGTGGTTGTCATGTACAATCGACATCACAAATTGGTCTCTTTAAACTTGTTTCAGAAAGCGGGATTGGTGCGGGAACAAGACGTATCGAAGCTTTAACTGGACAAGCGGCATTTGAAGCATATAAAAAAGAAGAAGCAATTTTAAAACAAGCTGCAGCTCTTGTGAAAGCAAAACCAAATGAGCTCGTAACAAAAGTTGAAGCAGTACTTCAAGGGATGAAAGAGCTTGAACGTAAAAATGAATCATTATCTGCACAGCTTGCGAATAGTCAACTTGGCGGTGTATTAGACAATGCACAAAAAATCAATGATGTAAATGTCATTGTATCTCGCGTTGACGTGACAGATAATCAAGCACTCCGTCAAATGATGGACGAGTTAAAGCAAAAAGCAACAAGTGCAGTGATCGTACTTGGTGCGGTGATGAATGATAAAGTGATGCTTGTTGCGGGGGTAACAGACGACTTAAAAGGCGGAAATTACCATGCAGGAAAGCTTGTCAATCACGTAGCAACACTTTGTGATGGAAAAGGCGGCGGAAGACCAGATATGGCAATGGCTGGTGCAAAAGATGTCAACAAGCTTGATGAAGCATTGCAATCAGTGTATGATTATGTAAAATCAGTATAATTTGAGTCATATCATAAAAATCTGAAAGCGGGGTAGCATAAATGGATTCTTACGACAAAACGATGAAATTCAATTTTCCTGAAGAGTCGATGGAAGAAGAGGTTAAACAGGTGATGCTTCATGTGCACAAAGCATTAGATGAAAAAGGCTATAACCCAATTAACCAAATTGTAGGGTATCTTCTTTCGGGAGACCCTGCCTATATCCCACGCCATGAAGATGCACGTAATTTAATACGGAAATTAGAACGTGACGAGATTATTGAAGAGCTTGTGAAGTTTTATATCCGTGAAAACGGGGGACAATTGAAGTGAGAGTTATGGGATTAGACGTCGGCTCTAAAACAATCGGCGTCGCAATCAGTGATGCCTTAGGGTGGACAGCCCAAGGCATTGAAACAATTTCGATTAACGAATCGGGTGGAGAATTCGGTATAGAACGGATTCGTGAACTTGTGAAAACACATCAAGTGACGGAATTTGTCATTGGCTACCCGAAGAACATGAACAATACAATCGGTCCTAGAGGGGAAGCTTCAGAGCGCTATGCAGAGCTTTTGAAAGAAGAATTTAATTTTCCTGTAAAACTTTGGGATGAAAGATTGACGACAATGGCTGCAGAGCGTACACTAATTGAGGCTGATGTAAGTCGCAAAAAACGTAAAGCCGTCATTGATAAAATGGCAGCAGTCATGATTTTACAAGGCTTTTTAGATTTAAAAAATAGATGAGGTGAAAGCAATGGAACACGGACAAGACACAATGACAATTGTAGATGAGAATGGTAACGAGCATGTATGTGAAGTAATTTTAACGTTTGAATCACCAGACTACGGTAAATCTTACGTTCTTTACCACGTATTAGGAAAAGAAGATGATGGTTCTGAAGAAATCGAAATTCATGCATCAGCATTCATTCCAAACGAAGACGGCGAAGAAGATGGCGAATTAATGCCAATCGAAGACGACGCAGAGTGGGCGATGGTTGAAGAAACATTGAACACATTCTTAGCTGAAGAAGACGAAGAATAAGTTTTCGCATTAAAGCCAGTCGCGGCTATCATTTCGAGAAAGATATGCGTGACTGGCTTTCGGCAAATTGACGCTTGAAAAAATTAGTTGTCAATCATGAATGAAAACGAAAACCGGGGCGTCCAGAAAGTCTGTTCATAGACTTTCTAGATCGCCCCATCTTTTTCGATTAAATCGCGTTTGAAAGAGGTGGCTACGCATGGAAAAGGGATCGAAAAAAGAAGTGATGTTCGATCGTATGCGTGAAAAAAAAGAAGAAGTAAAAATCGTCCGGAAAATCGTTTTCTGGATTGTGATAGGTGTTTTAGCAATTGGCTTAATCATCGGGCTTATTGGTTATAATTATATTTCCAAAGGATTAAAAGCTTATGATGAAAATGCGGAAGAAACGATTGAAGTTGAAATTCCGATTGGTTCTGGCTTAAATAATATTTCAAAAATACTTGAAGATAAAGGGATTATTAAAAATGCGCGTATTTTTAAATACTATGCCAAATTTAATAATGAATCACAATTCCAAGCAGGTACATATGAATTATCCAAAGCAATGACACCTGATGAATTAATTCAAAGTTTGAAAACAGGTACTGTTTATCGAGAACCTTTATTTACGGTGACGATTCCGGAAGGCTTGCGTCTAGAAGAAATTGCTGAACGGATTGAAAAAGGAACAAATATTGAAGCGGAAGCTTTCTTGGCTTATGTGAATGATCCAGAAACAGTTAAAGTTTTAATGGAAAAACATCCGAGACTGATTACAGAAGAAGTCTTACAAGAAAATGTTAAGTTTCCATTAGAGGGTTATTTATTCCCGGCAACTTATCCGTTTTTTGAAGAGAATCCAGCACTTGAAGAAGTGGTCGATGAGATGTTAGAAGCGACAGAAAATAACGTATTGCCTTATTTAGAAACATTGGAGCAACAAGAAAAGTCGGTGCATTGGTTGTTAACATTCGCATCATTACTTGAAAAAGAAGCCACAGCAGGCGCTGATCGAGCGACAATTGCGAGTGTCTTTAATAACCGAATTGTAGAGGAAATGCCGCTACAAACCGATCCAACAGTTGCCTATGCGCACGGCGAACATTTAAGTAGGACACTTTATAAGGATCTTGAAATCGATGATCCTTACAATACGTATAAATATAAAGGTATGCCACCTGGACCGATTGCAGGTGCAGGAAAAACGTCTATTGAAGCGGTCATTGATCCGTCAAAAACGGATTATTTATATTTCTTAGCGGATAAAGACGGCAATAATCATTTTGCTAAAACGTATGAAGAACATTTGGAAAATCGCACGAAATATATTGATGCACAAGAGTAAGGAAGTGGTTTAAATCGCACAGTATGAAGCGTATATCGCGACATTAAAAGAAGAAAAAAATCCATTGTTAATCGAAATGGAACAATACGCATTGGAACATCATGTGCCGATTATGGAACGCCATGGCATTCATACATTTATCGGGTTGCTTTCATTGCAAAAACCACAAAATATATTGGAGCTTGGGAGCGCGATTGGCTATTCAGCAATTCGAATGGCTGAAGCATTCCCAAATGCTTCCATTACAACGATTGAACGGGATTCAGAGCGTTTTGTGCGTGCTGAAAACTATATTCGCCGGGCGGGACTCGAACAGCAAATTCAAATTATCGAAGCAGATGCATTGGAATGGGATTGTGAAGCGGTTGGCAAACATCCATATGATGCCTTGTTTATTGATGCGGCAAAAGGGCAATATCAACGCTTTTTTGAAAAATATGAAGCGTTTGTAGCACCGGGTGGCGTTATTTATTGTGATAATATGTTTATGCATGGGATGGTTTTAAAAGATATTAAAGAGATCCCGAGAAGAAAGCGCACGATGATTCGAAATTTAACAGCTTTTACGGAGTGGATACTAAAACATCCGAATTTTGAAACGCATTTACTACCCGTCGGCGATGGCCTATTAATTGCAATAAAAAAAGAAGCATAGTAAAATGACGTCATTAACTTGAAAGGGTGCCAGAAATGAGCATGAAAAAACCACTCGTTATCGGAATTGCGGGTGGATCGGGTTCTGGGAAAACGAGCGTAACGAATGCAATTTATGAAGTCTTTAAAAATCATTCAGTTGTTGTAATCGAACATGATTATTATTATAAAGATCAGTCACATCTTAGCTTCGAGGAACGTTTAGAAACGAACTACGACCATCCGTTAGCATTCGATACGGATTTATTAATTGAACATGTGGAGAAACTATTAAATCGTCAGTCGATTGAAAAGCCGATTTATGATTATACAGCACATACACGTTCAAAAGAAACAATGATGATTGAGCCAAAAGATGTCATTATTGTTGAAGGAATTCTTATATTGGAAGATGCGGCGTTAAGAGATTTAATGGATATTAAATTGTATGTCGATACAGATGCAGATCTTCGGATTGTACGACGAATTTTAAGAGATATTCATGAAAGAGGTCGTTCAGTCGACTCAGTCATTGAACAATACTTATCTGTTGTACGTCCGATGCATAACCAATTTATCGAGCCAACAAAGAAATATGCGGATATTATTGTACCAGAAGGCGGCAAAAATAAAGTTGCAATTGACCTAATGGTAACAAAAATAAAAACAATTCTTGATAATAATGCAGAACTATACTATGATGATGACATAAAATCATAGGCGTTACTTGCTATGCCGCATAATAAAGATAAAAGCGGCATAGTATTTTTATGAAAAGTAATTTGAGGAGTGATGGAAATGATTACAGAAAAAAAGTTTCCGATGACATTAGCGGGGAAAGAAAAATTGGAAGAAGAATTAAATCAACTGAAAACGGTTAAACGTAAAGAAGTTGTAGAGCGTATCAAAATTGCGCGCGGCTTTGGAGATTTATCGGAGAACTCGGAATACGATTCTGCGAAAGAAGAACAAGCATTTATCGAAGGAAGAATTTCAACACTTGAAGGAATGATTCGTAACTCGGTAATTATTAACGAGTCGGATGCGAATACAGATGAAGTTCAACTTGGAAATACAGTGACATTTAAAGAATTGCCAGATGGCGATGAAGAAACATATACAATCGTTGGTTCGGCGGAAGCAAATCCAATCGAAGGGTTAATCTCAAACGATTCACCAATCGCAAAAGGCTTAATCGGCCATAAAAAAGGTGATGATGTGAAAATTAACACACCTGGTGGGGAAATGTCGGTCACGATTTTGGAAATTAAATAATGAGGCTGTCCCAAAAGTTGTAAGTAAGAGACTTTTGGGACGCCTCCTATTTTTATATGCGCGGAAGTGATGCGCTTTTTTATTTGTTGGGCTTTGTGCCGGTAAAGAAAGCACGCCTCTTCCGATTTTATGTATTGGACAAATTCGATACCGCATTCAATCGACCTGTTATTTTACTGAAACTAATTATTTCTGTGAAACGTCTAATAGAGCGACGACATAATATTGGAGTTGAGTGACGTATGAATAATTCGAAAAATCCAGAATCCCGAGCGGATCGCCGGAAACATAAAGAAAATCGTTTATTAAATATTTTAATCGGAGCGGTTGTGCTTGCGATTATTATCGTTGCCTTTATTGTCATTCCGGGTGGGAAAGATCAGTCAAAGGAAGAAAATAAGCCTGAAGAAAAGATTACAAAGCCGGAAGATAAGCCAGTAGAACAACCGGTACAAATACCGGAGGATGAAGCAGAACATGACGAAGGCGAAGAAGAAGAGGAAGTTCCAGAAGACGATCAAGAACCGATTGTCACTGAGCCGGTTAATGATCCAGTAATTGCGCAATCGATTATCGATCCGTCATGGGAACCAATTCCAACTGCCCAAGAAGGCGAGCATGTATCTTTGTACGATGGTTCGTCTGTTGATTGGCAGGAGAAAATTCAAGCATTAAGTTATGCAACAGGTTTAACAGAGGACAATATGACCATTTGGAAATTAAAAAATGGGGGCAGTCCACAAAAATCAATCGGTATCGTTTCTTCTAAAGATACGTCGGAAAAATATCGCGTTTATTTAGAATGGGTGGATGGTACAGGTTGGCAGCCGACAGAAATGGATGTTTTAAAAACATTAGATTTTGAGTATTGAGTAAGTGTTGGAGGAGATTTCTTTGAAAATCGGAATAATTGGTGCAATGGAAGAAGAAGTAACTTTACTTCGCGCGGAAATTAAAGATGCAGAAACGAAAGTGATCGCAAATACAGAGTTTATTGAAGGAAAGATTGACGGGAAAGAAGTTGTACTCGTTAGAAGTGGCATTGGAAAAGTAAACGCTGCGATTGCGACAACTTTACTATTAGAAATGTATCAACCAGATGTTGTTTTAAATACAGGATCTGCAGGTGGGTTTTCACAAACATTAGAAGTCGGTTCTGTCGTCATTTCTTCTGAAGTTGTTCATCATGATGTAGATGTAACGGCATTCGGTTATGTACACGGACAAGTGCCACAGTTGCCGCCAACATTTATTGCAGATGAAAACCTCATTAAATTGTCTAAAGAAGCAGTGGAAGAGCTTGGGGCGCATACATATGACACAGGACTAATCGCTTCAAGTGATTCATTTATGAGCGATGTAGCGCATGTAGAAAGAGTACGTGAATTATTCCCGGCAATGATTGCAGCCGAAATGGAAGCGGCAGCAGTCGCACAAGTTTGTCATCAGTTTGAAACGCCGTTTGTTGTCATTCGTGCGTTATCTGATATTGCGGGTAAAGAAGCGCCAATGAGTTTTGATGAATTTTTACCAATTGCAGCGCGTCATTCGACGGATATTGTTTTATCTGTCATCTCGAAACTTTCATGATTTCATGGTAAGATAGAGTTATATGTATCATTATAGGTCATAGTAGGAGGGGTTATTGATGGATGTAACAATGTTTGTTTTAATGGCTGGTGTTTTTGCTATGGCGATTGCCGCTTCAGCAGTGATTTTAAAAGAAGCACGTGAAGATTAAAAAAGTGTAAAGGCGTTTCCAATGGGATGGATTCCCAAATGGAAGCGCCTTTTCATTTAGTCGTTGTATTCATGCTTAAATAATTGATATAATTTAACAATTGCTCGTTTTTCGATTCGCGAAACATAGCTTCTCGAAATGTTTAATTGTTCGGCAATTGCTTTTTGTGTCATCGGTTGGTCGTCTAGTAATCCGAAACGTCTTTGAATAATTTCAAGTTCTCGGCTGTCGAGCTTCCCTAGATGTTTATAAAGACGCTCTTTTTGTTCATTTTGTTCGACGGAAACAATCGGTGGATCATCATCTGTTTGCAATAAATCAGCAATTTCAAGTGATTGGCCGTCACTTTCTCCGCCAATCGGTTCAAATAGAGACACATCCTTTTGTACTTTTTTTTGTGTCCGTAAATACATTAAAATTTCGTTCTCAATACAACGTGCAGCATATGTGGCTAATTTTGTTTTACGATCTGGCGTGTACGTCTGAATGGCTTTCATCAGTCCGATTGTGCCAATTGAAATATAATCATCTAAAAACTCATGTTTTGGATGGAATTTTTTTACGATATGTGCAACGAGTCGCATATTCCGTTCAATTAGTTCGTCTTTTGCGGTTTCATCTCCTGCTGCTAACCGTGCTAGACAAGCGGCTTCCTCTTCTTTTGAAAGGGGACGTTTAAATGCTTGCCCTCGAATATAACCAATCATTGCCGGAATTTCGAGCCAAAGTTGAATGATTGATAGCATAAATCCACTCATTTGGCCACCTCCTTGTCGCTATATGACAATGTATGTGTTTTTGAGTGTAATCATGCATCAGTGCATCGATTTTTTATCCCGCATTAACGGACAGGCCGACTAAACCGCCACGTCCTGTGGCGCCGTCGGCATTAGTACGTCCTGTACGTCATAAGACTCCCACTTCAAGATTTAAGCAAAAGCGCTAAAGATAA
>CANSAF010000063.1 GCA_947644645.1 uncultured Sporosarcina sp.
CATATGGCAAATGGCATCATATACAGACAAACTTTCCGAAACGACAACTGGCATAGACTGAAAATCGCCTACTCGCATCGTATTCATACTATCTGAAATCGACTTTTCTGGCTTTTTCCCCGCATAAAAATAGCCGACACGCGGTCTTGCGTCTAAATAACCCGCCATTGTTAAAATTGCCAAATCGGGACGGATTGTTGCGCGTACTAAGTTAAGTCGTACTGCAATTTGTTCCCCTGTAATTGGACCATTCTCTTTTACAATTGTTAAAATATCCATTTGGCGTTTATTCAGTTCCATATCACACCGCCTTTAACGTTCATTCCTAACGATTTATGATTCTACAATATTTCTCCGGATTTTTCACTACTTTAATAAGTATATACGAAGATGCTCATGATTGCGAAGAATTAAGAACCATGCTATAATAAATACTGTAATTAGCAAGATCTTTTCGGACAATCATATCGAGTAAATTTTTACTCGTTTTATAAAGCGTTGAAGGGACAATAAGTATCATCCACCTTAAAAGCGAGTAGGGACAGTGAAAGCCTACAATGGATTAGAGAAAAAGGCATCCTGGAGCTTCTACTTTTTAAGTGGGCTATTTTTTAGCCAATCGGGGTGGAACCGCGGGTCATAAGCACTCGTCCTCGGACATGATGTCCGAGGATGAGTGCTTATTTTATGTTGAAAGGAATGGATTGAGTATGGAAAAAATCGTTAATTTAGCGAAAGCGAGAGGGTTTGTTTTCCCTGGTTCTGACATTTACGGAGGACTTGCCAACACTTGGGATTACGGTCCACTTGGGATCGAACTGAAAAACAATATTAAAAAAGCTTGGTGGCAAAAATTTGTTCAAGAATCGCCATACAACGTTGGTTTAGACGCAGCGATTTTAATGAACCCGAAAGTATGGGAAGCATCTGGTCATACTGGAAACTTCAATGACCCAATGATCGACTGTAAAAAATGTAAAGCGCGTCATCGTGTAGATAAATTAATCGAAGATGCAGTTGAAGCAAAAGGTGAAGAAATCATCGTTGATGGTTTATCATTTGACCGTATGAACGAACTAATTGAAGAATATGACGTAAACTGCCCTTCTTGTGGTGCTCGTGACTACACAGAAATTCGTCAATTCAACTTAATGTTCAAAACATCACAAGGTGTCACAGATTCTTCTGCAAACGATATTTTCTTACGTCCAGAAACAGCACAAGGTATTTTCGTGAACTTCAAAAACGTTCAACGTTCTATGCGCAAAAAGATGCCATTTGGAATTGCACAAATCGGTAAAAGTTTCCGTAACGAAATTACACCAGGAAACTTCACATTCCGTACACGTGAATTCGAGCAAATGGAACTTGAATTCTTCTGTAAACCAGGCGAAGACAATGACTGGTATAACTACTGGAGAGACTTCTCGAAAAACTGGTTATTAAGCCTAGGTTTAACAGAAGACAATATGCGTTTACGTGAGCACTCAGAAGATGAGCTTTCTCACTACTCAAAAGGCACAGTAGATATCGAATATAAATTCCCATTTGGCTGGGGCGAACTATGGGGCATTGCGAACCGTACAGACTTCGACTTAAAACGCCATATGGAGTATTCAGGTGAAGATTTCCATTACCAAGATCCAGTGACAAACGAGAAATTCGTGCCATACTGTATCGAACCTTCACTAGGAGCAGACCGTGTGACATTAGCATTTTTAACAGATGCTTACACAGAAGAAGCGCTTGAAAACGATGATAAACGTACAGTACTACGTTTCCACCCGGCAATTGCGCCAATTAAAGCAGCAGTCTTACCTTTATCGAAAAAACTGTCTGAAGGTGCCGAGGAAGTCTATGCAGAACTGCGTAAACATTTCCCAACACAATACGACGAATCACAATCAATCGGTAAACGTTACCGTCGGCAAGATGAAATTGGAACACCATTCTGTATCACATATGATTTCGATTCAGCGGAGGACAAACAAGTAACAATTCGTCACCGCGATTCAATGGAACAAGTGAGAATGCCAATTGCTGAGGTTGTTCAGTATATCGAAAAACATTTAGAATTTTAATTTATAAAGGGCTGTCTGGAAAGTCGGAGTTTAGACTTTCTAGACAGCCTTTTTTTGGGGTTATGTTTAGTTTGTAGCATTTTTTGGGAGAGAGCTTGTTCATTAACTTGATTGAATCACCAAATTTCGTTTATTCTATACGTAAGGAGGGATTTTAACATGACGCTTGAAATGCGAAAGCGCCCGATCATCACGGGCAAAAATGCTAAAAATTTCTTTGTGAAAATGAAAGAAAATCAAAAGAAAATGGAATTTAAAAAAGCAGAAGCTTTACAGAAGTGGAATCATCAAGAAAATGCCTAAGCTCAACTCATTTTTGATCATCACTTCTTATAAAACCTCTACTTTAAACGTCATCTTTCTTGTCTTTTTCCCTCGGTAACAATTCCGGTGTCGCTTCTAATGTATCTAAAAACTTTCTTGCCTTAAAATAAACACCCATTTGTTCATCGTAAATCGTTCGAACAATTTTTTTCATTAATGTTTTCGTCTCTTTTTTCAACGTCAAATCGCCTACTCGATGAATCGGCACTGTATAAAACGTACGAATGAGCTTAATATGTGTCGGTGCTAACCGAATCATATACCGGTCTAAATGAAAACAACGATGACATAAAAAACCAATTTGTTGAAAGGAAAAACCAAATTCCCCGTCGACTGCACCACAATTCGCACAGCCATGCAGAAATGGATGGACACCACCGACAGGCAGCATTTTCCATTCCACAAATAACGTAATTGCTTCGGCATCATATTCTTCATTAATCGCTTGTAATGCTTCTTTTAACAACAAATAAATACCTGCCGATCGTTCACTATCTTCTGTTAAACGGTCAATGATTTCCACGATATAACTTGCATAAGCAGTCGCTTCTAAATCTTCACGAATGAAACGCATCGACTCAATCGGTTCACCTTGTGATAATAAACCCATGCCGCGCCCTTTATTGATTAAATACGCACCATATGTGAAAGGCTGTGTAACGGCAGCAAGCTTACTTTTCGGTTTTTTTGCGCCTCTCGCCATGACTGTTATTTTTCCAACTTCTTCTGTCATTAAAGTGACAATTTTATTTGACTCACCATAAGGCATCGTCCGAATGACGATGCCTTCCCATTTATTCAGCAAAAGATCAGCCCCTTAATGACTGTATGGCTTAGTAATCCTCTTCGTCAAAGCCAAACTCTTTCAAACGAGATGGACGATTACGCCAATCCTTTTGAACTTTTACCCATAACTCCAAGAATACTCTTGAACCTAATAGCATTTCAATGTCCTTACGCGCCTCTGTTCCCACTTGCTTCAACAATGCCCCGCGCTTTCCGATAACAATTCCCTTTTGCGAATCACGATCCACAACAATCGTAGCCATGACGTTAATCATATCTCGGTCCTTTTCTTTTTCAATTTGCTCAATGACAACGGCTACTGAATGCGGAATTTCCTCACGTGTTAAGTGAAGTACTTTCTCGCGAATAAACTCCGAAATAATAAAACGTTCCGGGTGATCCGTTACTTGCTCGTCTGGATAATATTTCGGACCTACTGGTAAATATTTCTTTAATGTTTCTAATAATGCCGCTGTGTTATTCCCATTTAAAGCAGAAATTGGTACAACTTCCGCAAAATCATATTCTTCTTGGTAAGATACAATCGTTTCTAATAAAGCTTCCGGATGAACTAAGTCAATTTTATTAATGACTAAAAATACGGGTGTTTTCGTGTTTTTCAACATATCAATAATAAAACGATCTCCCGGTCCGATTTTTTGCTCGGCATTCACCATAAATAAAATAACATCGACTTCACCCAGTGTATTACGCGCAACTTTTACCATAAAATCACCAAGGCGGTGTTTCGGTTTATGGATTCCTGGTGTATCAATATAAATCATTTGCGCATCGTCTGTTGTGACGACACCTTGTACTTTATTACGCGTTGTTTGAGGCTTATCACTCATAATCGCAATTTTTTGCCCAACAACATGATTTAAAAACGTCGATTTCCCGACATTTGGACGTCCGATAATTGAAATAAACCCTGATTTAAACTCTTTATTCTCCTGCATGATGCAGATCCTCCTTCTTAAAAGCACCCGGAAGCAACTGTTCAACCGTTGTTTCCAAAACTTCTCCTTGAATATTCGTTAAATAAACAGGCATATCTCCCGCACAAAACTCCGAAATCACTTGACGACAAGCGCCGCATGGTGAAATAGGTCCTTCTGTATCTCCTGTCACGACCATCGCTTTAAACTCTTTAATTCCTTTAGAAACGGCTTTAAAAATCGCGGTACGCTCCGCACAATTCGATAAGCCGTATGATGAATTTTCAATATTACAGCCAGGATATAAATTTCCATCACGATCCACTAATACTGCCCCTACTTTAAAATTCGAATAAGGCACATACGCAAAATTTCTCGCTTCCAAAACTGCTTTCATCCATTGTTCGTTCATTTATTTCCCCTACTTTCAATTTAACATCATGAGCCATTTAGGCATAAAAATCAATAAGCCAATGACTGCGCTCGCAATCGCAAAGACAAGAACAGCACCTGCAGCTGTATCTTTTGCCTGTTTTGCCAGTAGATGAAATTCTTCCGTCGCCAAATCGACCATTCGTTCAATCGCTGTATTGACAAGCTCTAATGCTAACATACCACCGAGTAAAATTATAATAATTGACCATTCGATTACAGAAATTTTCATTATAAAACCATTGATGATTACGAGTACCGCCATAAAAAGATGAATTTTAAAATTTCTTTCCATCTTCATACAATGCGTAATTCCTTGTGCCGCAAACTTAAACGACCTTAAGAATTTTGCCATCGGCGTCTACCTCCCGAGGCCAAATGTATCCAAAATTTCTTTTTGTCTACCAAACATTTCCTTTTCTTCCGCCTCAGTCATATGATCATAACCGAGTAAATGAAGCAAACCATGTAGTGCTAAAAAGCCAATTTCTCTTTCAACCGTATGGCCATATTCTCCTGCTTGACGTTTGGCAGTTGGGATAGAAATTAAAATATCTCCTAACACCGTCGGCATACCTTCTGCAATAATCGCAACTTCCCCTTCAACTTCCTCTTCAAGCGCAAAGGAAATCACATCTGTCGGCGCATCAATGCCGCGATATGTTCGATTGACTTCTTGAATTGCTTCATCATCCATAAACGTTACAGATACCTCTGTTTCGTTCGTCATGCCTTCTTCTTGTAAAGCATGATGCAATAACTCACGAACCAATTTTTCAACTGTCGCATCAACTTTCTCTGTTTCATCATTAATATATAATTCTAGCATACAATCACTCACTTTCTTCTGGATACTCGATTCGATTATGAAAAATCCCATTTAATGTTTTACAAATCGTTCTTTCAACTTTTTTCAATTCTTTCATCGATAAATCACATTCATCGAATTGCCCATCTTTGAGTTTATCGTTAATAATCGCTTGAACGAGCGCATTAATTTTTTCAGTCGTTGGCTCTTTCATCGAACGAACTGCCGCTTCAACACTATCTGCAATCGAAATGACAGCAATTTCCTTTGTTTGCGGTTTTGGACCAGCGTAACGATAATCCTCTTCCTTTACTTCTTCCCCTAATTCCTTCGCTTTAAAAACAAAAAACTTTAATAAACTTGTTCCATGATGCTGACGCGCAATATTTACAATTTCAATAGGCATTTTATGTTTTTCTAATAACTTTGCGCCGTCTTCCGCATGCGCAATGATGATATCTTTACTCTTCCACGGCGGCAACGCATCATGCGGATTTTTTCCAGCATGTTGGTTTTCAATGAAATAATGTGGACGCACGGTTTTTCCAATATCATGATAATAAGCACCCACTCGCGCTAAAAGTCCATTGGCACCAATTGCTTCACAAGCTGAATCTGATAAGTTCGCAACCATTACACTATGATGATAAGTGCCCGGTGCTTCGGTTAAAATTTTCTTTAAAAGTGGATGATTCGGATTCGATAATTCGATTAGTTTCATATCCGATAAAATTCCAAATGATGTTTCAAAAAATGGCAATAACCCTACCGTTAACGCACTTGATAACATTCCTGAAGCAAAAGCCGCTATCGCATAAAAAATCAGTTCGGATAATTCATAAGACGTTTGCGTCATCAATAAATAAAATCCAATAAAAATTAAGTTACTAATTGAAACACCGATACTCGTCCTTAAAATCGTTGAACGTTTTGCCACATTTCCTAATAAATATAAACTGGTTAAACTACCAAATAATATGTATAAAACAATTTCCATTTGAACGATTGAAGCATAACCGTCCTGCAACAAAATCCCTGCTGTTGCAGCCGTTAAAATCGATAATAAAATCGCCATTCTATCATTGATTAGCAATTTAATCAGGACAGAAGCAAGTGCAGTTGGAAATAAAAAAGCAATTAATAAATCAAATTCCGGTTCCAATAACGCAATTAATTTCATCAAGATAATATTTAATAAATAAACAGCGAGGACAATCGATAATGATTTCTTTTTAACCATCGATGATTCGCGCCAATTTGCAAAATGCATACAAATCATTGACATGACAACGAAAACAAATAAAGCAATGGCCAAAATCGGCTTAATTGGCGTTTGGTTCTTTAATAAGCCTGCCAATTCCAATTGCCTATAAATTTCGCCATCAATCACTTGCCCTTCACGCACAAGTACTTGACCTTGTAAAATTCGAATGGGTTCAACAGAAGCTCTCGCTTGCTCTTTACGGGCATCCGTTAATTGTTTATTTAAAAGCTCTGTTTCAACGATTAAAGAACGGGCAATCGACATGACAGGTTGCTCAATTTTTAATGGCACCACATTCGTCAATCTTAAATTCCGTTCCACTTCATATTTAGAAAAATTCAAATCTTGCGCTCTTAAAGGTTTGGCAAGTTCAGCACTAATCACATCTATGACTGCTTGTTTAATATTTTGTAGCACTTCAACTTCCTCGGCGAGTAAATCTGCAATCGCTTGGTCTGATAATTGCAGATCAGGTTCTTCTTTTTCTAGCCCCTTTAGTTTTTCACGCATTTTTTCAATAGATTGCTCTTTCGGTTGTTCAGCCTCATCTACATTCTCTTTTTTCACTTCAATTAAAAAATCAAAAATAGAAGCTGCAATCGCTGGCCTGTTTTTTGCGATATCTTCTGAATAGCGATAAACAGGCAATACATCATTCGCCGCCCTGTCTCGCTCTTGTTCTGTTTTCACCGAATCTTCTACCGTTTTAAGCGAACGAATCGCTTCAGGTGCGATTTGAAATTCTTTTAATTCATATGTTTCTTGCTTCACATTTTCAGCCATCAAAAAAAATAGAACGACAGAAAACAAAATAATTGTAAACAGCGCAAAATAAGTAAACTTTAATGGTTTCAAAATTCTTTCTAGTGATCGTAACATGACACCATTCCCCTTTTCAGCTACTTTTGAAAAAAGACGAGGCCATCAAAACGTCTACATACAGACTGTCTTGACGCCTCTTTCTTTTGTTTACGTTTATTTTATCGGATTTTTTTATACTTATTCAAAGCATCAAAGAAACTCATTATATGGGCATTCTTCGATCGATAAAATTAACATTTCGTAGCATAATACTGATCTGTCAAATGACAAATGACAGCATCATTTCTCGTCTTGCTCATAAGCTGCAATAATTTTTGCGACAAGTGGATGGCGAACAACATCGCCTTGTTCTAAATATTGAAAGTGAATATGGTCTACAGTTTTCAACACTTTTTCTGCCGCGATTAACCCAGAATCAACGCCGCGCGGTAAATCGATTTGTGTTTTATCACCTGTAATGACCATTTTTGAACCAAAGCCAAGACGTGTTAAAAACATCTTCATTTGGGCTTTTGTCGTATTTTGTGCTTCATCGAGAATGACGAATGCATCATCCAATGTTCGTCCACGCATATACGCAAGCGGCGCAATTTCAATCGTTCCGCGTTCCATCAATCTTTCCGTTTGCTCAGCGCCTAAAACGCTATGCAGTGCATCATATAAAGGACGTAAATAAGGATCTACCTTTTCTTTTAAATCTCCAGGTAAAAATCCAAGGCTTTCTCCAGCTTCGACAGCAGGACGTGTTAAAATAATACGCTTCACAGATCCCGTTTTCATTGCCTGTACAGCTAAAACGACTGCTAAAAATGTTTTTCCCGTCCCGGCTGGTCCAATCCCGAACACTAAATCATTTTTACGAATTCCTTGGATATACTCTCTTTGTCCAATTGTTTTCGCGCGAATTGCTTTCCCTTTCATATCTCGAGAAATTTCTTCATCATATAATTCCGCAAAATATTCAATGGTACCACTTTTCACCATTTCAAGCGCGGAGGATACATCGCGTTGGTTAATATTGATGCCTTTACGAATTACTTTTAACAGTTGCTCAATTAACTGCATCGCAGCTGTTTGCTGTGTTTCCGTTCCGCTAATGGATAAAGTTTCCCCGCGAGTCAATATCGACACTTCTAATTGTTCTTCTATTAATTTCATATTTTGATCTGTAATACCAAGTAACATGACCGCTTCATTTGGGTCTTCTAAATGTAGTTGAATGAATTGTTCAGTCAATCGCTTCGTCTCCTTGAGAAATAGGTCTTTTCATTGCAATATTGTCGTTCATAAAAAATAATACAGTCCCTTTTACTTTATCATCATCGAATGAGACGTGCAAAACTTTTTCCTCTTTTATTGTCGCATCTGGACCTGCTTCATTCAGTAATTTCATCTTCAATAAAGGAATAAGAATCGTTTCTTCCATTCCTTCTTTAATTTCCAATGAAGCATCTTTTTCACGTATAATTCGTTCTGTTTCAATAATATTCCAATTCCCTTTATTAAACAAGTTCTTTCCTTTCAACTTAAAAGACACTTCTTCGTCGCCTTGCACTTTAAAATGAATGACTTTTGGCAATTCAAAACGATATTCCATCCAATAATCCGCAAAAATGTTTCCTTCCGCCCCAACTACAACGCGGTGTTCTCCTTGCTCTAATATCCCCGTAGCAAGCGTTTCTCCCTTTTTCACAGTCGAATGAAGGCGCGCCACGCGTTCTCCTTTCGTTAATTCGAAACGAGTAATGACTCCCCCCGTTTTGGCAATTAAATCAGCTGGTTTACCATCTGTCACTTTCTCCTGGTCTAAAGGAGGTGAAAGCATCGGAATCACTGTTAATGTTGTACCTGAACGGTTAAAATGAATCCAAGATAATTTAGGCTCTTTTTGCATTAACTCTCGGCGAATTTCCGTCTCTTCAGGAACGCTTGACAGTAATCGATAAGGGGTAATCGATGCTTTTTGCAATTGTTTTTCAATCCGTTCATTGATTTCTGGCATATCAGACTCTACTGTCACCGACCATAAAAAAAACGAACAAATAAAGGGGATGAATAAGACGATAAAAAAACGATAAGAACCAAGAATTCTCTCTAGTCCATCATCTTCTTCAATTGAAACAATCGATAACTTCAAACGATACCGCCTACGATATTTTCGGACGGCTTTTAAACCTTTCCGGTCCGTTAAAAACACGGTACCTTCCGGATAAGACGTTAAAGCAGTCATTTTTGTACCGACTGATTTTAACTTGGTCAAAAACTTTGCAGTATGTTCAGAACGTTTAATGCGGATTTCATAACGATTACGCATCATACAAAGGTCCTTCTGCATTATTTTCAATTACAGATAGCTTTTCCATTTTCTCAAATGAAAAAACTGCTAATTCTTCTCCCAATTTCTCAACGACCAATTCTTCCCCCGTAACTTCAACAGTATATTGACCATTTTTAACAATCGCCAAATTGGGTTCAAGCGTCAAAAGTTCATAAGATCCCGTAATTCGTAATTCCGAAAATGCGGAGACAACGATAGAAGATCCGATATTAAATAGCTTTTTCAAATAACAAACCCCCTATACAAATCATATGAAATGTATAGGGGATCCATGCTTAATGTTTTGATTTTGGGGGTCCAATAATTTCAGAGAAAATAATTCCTTTCATAATTTCATCTGAAGTCTTTGGCACAAGTTGTTTGCCTACAATTGGTTGTTTTTTCTTTGGTGCGTTTTCGTTTCGTTGACGTTCTTCTGTAATTGCGACCCGTGTTTTCACGCGTGGTTGGCGAATTGGTTCATCAACTTTTACTTCCACTGCAATATCTCGTCTTCTTTTAACTGGTTGTGAAGCTGGTTTTTCTTCCACTTCAAACTCTTGTTGAATTTCTTTATAAATTTCACGAGACATTTCTTTTAATTTTTTAATTGGATTGTCATGCTCTGTCTTTTCAGCCGTAAATGGTTTTGTCGGCTGCTTTTTTTCTTCAGACACTTTCTTTTTACCACTATTAAATAGAGCGCCTAAAATGAGCATAATCACAAATGGGATTAAACCCTCCATTTACTTTCATCCCCTTTCCGGGAATTTGCTTCAAATTACTCTTGATCCGTTATATGGTCACCTTGGCTATATTTACTAATTGATTCGCGCATGCCTGTATCTGCTTGCACATTTTTATAGTTGACATAATCCATAATGCCAATATTGCCTGAACGAAGTGCATCTGCCATTGCCATTGGAACTTCAGCTTCAGCTTCAACAACTTTCGCACGCATTTCTTCAACTTTTGCTTTCATCTCTTGCTCGTTCGCAACAGCCATCGCACGGCGTTCTTCCGCTTTCGCTTGTGCAATGTTTTTATCTGCTTCTGCTTGTTCAGTTTGAAGATTTGCACCAATGTTTTCGCCGACATCTACGTCTGCAATATCAATCGATAAAATTTCAAACGCTGTACCAGAGTCCAGCCCTTTCGCAAGCACTGTTTGAGAAATACGGTCTGGGTTTTCTAATACTTCTGCATGACTTGACGCCGCACCGATTGTAGAAATAATCCCTTCACCAACACGTGCGATAACCGTATCCTCACCCGCACCACCGACTAAACGATCGATATTGGCACGTACTGTAATTCTTGCTTTCGCTTTTACTTCAATTCCATTTACCGCAACACCTGCGATAAATGGCGTTTCAATTACTTTCGGGTTAACGGACATTTGAACCGCTTCTAATACGTCACGACCTGCTAAATCGATCGCTGCAGCACGTTCAAATGATAATTCGATATTCGCACGATGCGCTGCAATTAACGCATTGACAACACGGTCTACGTTACCTCCTGCTAAGTAGTGACTCTCTAACTGACTAATCCCTACATCTAAACCTGCTTTATGTGCTTTAATAAGTGGGTTTACGACACGACTTGGAATAACACGACGAAGCCTCATCCCAATTAATGTTAAAATACTTACACGAACACCCGCCGCTAATGCTGAAATCCACAGTGTCACTGGCACAAATGTAAAGAATATTGCCAGTACAATGATGACAGCAACGACAATCGCTACAGTTGAAATTAATGCTAAATCAACCATTATTTATCTTCCCCTTCCTGAGTATGCGCTCGCACAACAATGCGAGAACCTTCTACTTTGACAATGATAACATCTTTTCCTTTGTCAATGTAATTTCCTTGCGAAACCACATCAATTCTCTCACCTTTTAAATCAATCGTTCCTGCTGGTCTAAGCGGCGTCGTCGTCACTGCCTTTTGACCGATTAACTCCGTGCGATTGACATTTGACACATAACCAGATTCTGTATCCGTGGCATCCATCAATACAACTTTATTGAAAAGATGTAACTTTTTCCCGAAAATTTTAATGAGAATCACCGCCCCAAATGCAGCAACAGCAAGTGCGATTAATACAGACAGCGCCATATACATCGGGTTGCCTCCTGCCATAATAATACTCCCTACAATTGCAACAGCACCTAATATTCCGGCAATACCACCGGCAATAAACACCTCCACAACAATGAGCACGAAACCAATGATGAATAAAACAAGCGACTCATATCCTGCAAGTCCTGCAATGAGATGCCCGTAGAAAAAGAGTAATAAAGAAACAATACCCATTGTTCCCGCAACGCCGAAACCTGGTGAATACAATTCTACAACAAGCCCCAGTCCCGCAACGGATAATAATATCGGAACAACAATTGGATGCGTAATGAAGCGTGCTAAACTTTCAGAAAATGTTTCTTTTGTTGAAATCACTTCTGCATCTTCATAACCAATTTCCTTTAGCACTTCCTCAAATGATTGTACCGTTCCTTCACTATACCCAACCGCTAATGCTTCACTTGCAGTTAACGTTAATAACTCACCTTTTTTCGCACCGTATTCTGGTAACTCAATATCTGGATCAGCCATCGCTAATGCGAACTGAACATCTCTGCCAGAAGATTCCGCCGCATTTTTCATCGCTTTCACCCAAGCACTATGCGCTTTAACGCCCGCCGCATTTCCCGAAGATTCAATTACTTGTGCTGCACCTATTCGTCCCATAGGTGACATATAAATTTTATTTGCATGGAGCGCTAAAAATGCACCCGCAGATAACGCGTCATCATTAATATAGGCAATGACTGGAATTTCAGTTGAGTCGAATAGTTTCGCAATCTCTCCAGCTGCATCTGTAAATCCACCTGGTGTATGAATATCGAGTACAATCGCTTTCGCATCCGCTTCTTCCGCTTCGTGAAAAGACCTCGTTAAAAAAGCGAGTAATCCTTTTTCAACTTCTTTAGAAACAGGCACTTTATAAACAACAGGACCACTTGCCTCTGCTGGAATAAATGGGATCGAAATCATCGTAAATAACATCATAAAGAAAAACAATTTCTTTATTTGCTTCCGCATTTCCTTCCCTCCTTCCTTCTCCTACTTTCATTATATCTTTTATACGAACAGAAAGGGAGAAAGTTTCATTTTATAGAGATTTTTTATAAAAGATGCTTGGATCATTTTCACCGGTGATTAAGGAATTATTTGAACTAGCGACTGGTTTATGTAAACTCGAGACGATTTCATGTCAATTCAAGTGGAGCTGTAGATTCTTGTGAACTCGGGGACGATTTGTGTTAACTCAGAGCATTTTCTTGTAAACTCGGGACAATTTTATGTAAACTCGTTTCTCCCATAAACACAAACAAACCGGGAAACCATTATAAATGGCTTCCCGGTCCTACAATTGAAATTTGATCTTGTTAGCTATATACAAAGTTTATGACGAAGATAACTAGAATTATCTACGTTTCCTTGCAGCCTCAGACTTCAATTTGCGTCTTACACTCGGCTTCTCATAATACTCACGCTTTCTTACCTCACGGATTTTTCCGCTTTTGGAAACGTCACGTTTGAAGCGTCGAAGAGCGTCTTCAAGCGATTCGTTTTTACGAACGACAGTTTTCGACATACCTCTTGTCCCTCCCTCCGAACACCCTTGGAACACACAATCTTGTATTGTGTACTTCAGTATTATACCCCATTACCAAGAATAGGTCAACTATAAACTACTATTTTAATAATCTTCTTTTGAACTTAATCCTTGCATAATTTGTACGCCCGAGCTTGCACCGATTCTCGTCGCACCCGCATCAATCATTTTTTGCATGTCTGCTAAATTACGCACACCACCAGAAGCTTTCACACCAATTTTTGGTCCAACAACTGAGCGCATCAATAATACGTCTTCAGCAGTTGCACCACCTGTCGAAAAGCCTGTAGATGTTTTGACAAAATCTGCACCAGCAAGAACAGATAATTCGCATGCTGTGCGTTTCTCTGCATCTGTCAGTAAAGCTGTTTCAATAATAACTTTTACAATTGCTTCATCGCCCGCTGCACCTACGACTGCTTCAATATCTTTTTGCACAACTTCATTAGCACCATCACGAAGCGCACCAATATTAATCACCATATCAATTTCCGTTGCGCCATTTTCAATCGCATTCTTCGTTTCAAAAGCTTTCGTTTCACTTGTTGAAGCACCTAAAGGAAACCCGATAACCGTACAAACTTTCACATCAGTTCCTTTTAGTACTTCCGCAGCTTTTTTCACCCAAGTCGGATTTACGCATACAGAAGCGAATTGATACTTTTTCGCTTCCTCACATAATTCAACAATTGCAGATTCCGTTGCATCCGCTTTTAATAAAGTATGATCAATATATTTCGCAAAATTTGTTTCCACAAAAATACCTCCTCAATTATGCCTCTACAGTTTCATTTTCCATTACACGAACGTAAGTAGCTTCATTATAAGGATAGCCAGCTTTCGTAATTTTCACACGAACAAGCTTCCCAACCATAGATTCATCTGCATTAAAGACCACTTTCAAGTAGTTATCTGTATATCCTTCATATAATCCGCTTTCTGGATCTAATTTATACTTCTCTTCCGGAATTACTTCTAACACTTCATCTTCATATTTAGAAGCGTATTCTTTTGCCAACTGATCATTTAATTCAATTAAGCGATGAACACGTTCATTTTTAATGTTTTCATCAATTTGGTCTGTCATACGCGCTGCAGGTGTACCTGTACGCATTGAGTATGGGAAAACATGTAATTCTGCGAAACGATGGTCGCGAATAAAGTTATATGTTTCCATAAATTCTTCTTCCGTCTCACCAGGGAATCCAACAATCACGTCTGAAGTAATCGCTAAATCTGGTAAAGCTTCACGTAAACGATCTAAACGTTCACCGAAAAATTCCATTGTGTATTTTCTACGCATACGCTTCAACACAGTATTCGATCCAGACTGAATCGGAATATGCAAATGACGCACGATAATTTTCGAATCATTTAACACTTGAATGACTTCATCTGTTAATTGGCTCGCTTCAATCGAACTAATACGAAGACGTTTTAAACCTTTCACACGCGCTTCAAGATTACGCAGCAATTCCGCTAAGTTGTAGTCTTTTAAATCTTCCCCGTATCCACCTGTGTGAATACCCGTTAGAACGATTTCAAGATATCCTGCATCAACAAGTTGCTGTGCTTGACGAATGACCTCTTCTGGGTCACGTGAACGCATTAACCCGCGCGCCCAAGGAATAATACAGAACGTACAGAAGTTATTACAACCTTCTTGAATTTTTAATGAAGCACGCGTACGATCCGTAAACGCTGGTACATCTAGCTCTTCATACACGCGGTTCTTCATAATATTTCTTACCGCATTGATCGGCTGGCGTTCTGTACGATACTCTTCAATTAAACCAAGCATTTTCGTACGATCTTGCGTACCCACAACAATATCAACACCAGGAATCGCCATAATTTCAGCCGATGAAGTTTGCGCATAACAGCCTGTTACACAAATGACCGCATCTGGATTACGACGAATCGCACGACGAATCACTTGACGACTCTTTTTATCTCCCGTATTCGTTACTGTACATGTATTAATAACAAATACATCCGCATTTTTCTCAAAATCAACACGCTCGTACCCATCATCTTTAAATAATTGCCAAATGGCCTCAGTTTCGTAGTGATTTACTTTACAACCCAACGTATACATAGATACGGTTTTTGGAAGCTCGTTACCCATATATATAATTCATCCTTTCAATCCGATCAATAACAATCTTAACTTGTTTTATAATAGCACAAATTCATACTGTGAGCATAATAATTTAAGTTCTTTACTAGGCGAATAATTTTATGCATAAATAAATTATTAGCAGATTGCTTAATTCTAAATGTTCAGTATAATATACCTATAACTAAAATTAGAGAGGATGTTTATTAATGAAGTTAAAAACTGAACCTGAATTACAATATTTGATTCGAATGTTTTTAAAAGCAACTGATGATCTTCAAATTGAACATGTTTATTTATTGGATAATAAATACTTCATTTTACAATCGGTTAGTGATTATAAAAGTAAAATTCAGCAAGTTCGTTTAGCTGAAACTGATATAGAAGGTAATTATAAGTGTGAAGAAAACGTTACATTGCTACTTGATATGGAAGAATTTAAAATCCGTGCTAGAATAGTCGGGGTAAAAAGTAATAAAAAAGCGACTGTCCAAAGTTAATGGATAGTCGCCTTTTTGACCTTTCTGAAGTCTATTTAACTATAGACTATTTTACTAACATTGACAACGTCATTATTTAATCCGCTTGCCGTTATTAATGCCTGCTCCTGCAATAATCGTCTGCAAATACTGCAATCGGCTTAATGTCATTGTTCCATTAATGATTGATTTTTCATGTTCACCTGATGAAAAAATCTCTTTTTCACGTGCATGTTTAAAAATCTTTGCAAGTTCTTCACGTTCGCTTTTCGTTAAATTCAATTGTTCTTCATCTCCTTTTGGTAGTACCGGATTTGATGTAACAGGCTTGTTAGAACCTGCATAATTAACAATTCCATTTGCAGTTAACCGTGCCAACTTCTCCACTTCGTTAATTAAAATACTTTCGTCATTTACATTGGAAATGAAAGCATACTCAATCAAAACTGCTGGCATTCTCGTTTCACGTAATACCGCAAAATTAGCACGTTTCTTACCGCGATCACGAATACCAATCTCCTTGATGATTGCCGCATGGATAGCATTTTGAAATCCGGCTGTTTTACTTTGTACTGGTCCACTATGAATAAATGTCTCAAATCCTGTAGCAGTTGCTGTCGCTGAGTTGTCATGTAGACTAATAAAATAATCAGCTCCCCATGCATTGGCAATCCTTGCACGTTCAGACAATGATAAAAATACATCAGTTGAGCGTGACAATCTTACAATATGCCCATGACTTTCGAGCAATACTTTTAATCGATTTGCTACTTTCAAAACATTATCTTTTTCTTTTGACCGTTTTCCGACTGCTCCAGGATCATGTCCGCCATGTCCCGGATCAATGAAAATCTTACTCATCCGTAAACACCTCATTTTCTGGATTGTTGTAGCACTCTTCACACATCATTTCTCCGTTAAAATCATCGAGCACCTCAATTTCTTTTGTGCATACCGCACATTCTGTTTTAGCCATTATTATCACCCTTTCTTTTCAATTCTTGGTCTACCTTACTTCCAGTCATCTCTTCCCTGACTTCATCACCAAATGATTGGCTATCGTTTTCAATATGCTTCAACTTTTCTGCAAGACTAGCAGGAACCAGCACTCCTAACTGCGCCATATTTTCAATAATTGATAATCCTTCATTGGCCAGATAAAATAAAACCGTTGCGAACGTGAGTATCCCATCTAAATTAAGTACCTGATCCACAACGTTAGACAAAATAATCATGACCAAAACTAGTAGTTTA
>CANSAF010000064.1 GCA_947644645.1 uncultured Sporosarcina sp.
AAATTCGCCAAGCGATGGAGAGTATTCAACCTAAGTAAGGAGTCAGACAAATATGGAGAAAATCAAATGCCAGTGCGGTCACGAAAATCCATTTGGAACGATTCTTTGTGAAGCATGCGGAAGACCGCAAACTGAAGAAGCAAAAAAAAGTAAGACAGTAGATATGCGTTATGAAGGTTCAGCGCGTAGGTCACAAACGTATAAAAGAACAATTATCGATAAGATTTGGAACTTTTTCTCCAGTGTTAAAATTGGAGTCAGTATTATTATTGCTGTACTTGTTACTTCAGCGATTGGAACGATTTTTCCACAAAAATTATATGTTCCAGCCAATTCTGAAGCTGAACTAGCAGAGTACTATGAACGTTTATATGGTTTTTTTGGTGTTATCTATTATAAATTAGGTTTCCATGATATGTATAATAGTTGGTGGTTTATTACCTTAATCGGAATGCTAGGGACGTCAATTTTAATTGCGAGTGTGGACCGCGTCATTCCTTTGTATAAATCATTAAAACAACAGCGAACGAAACGACATCCTTCATTTTTAAAGCGTCAACGTGTTTATGGTGAAGGTTCGGTTGTCGATGCAGATGATGCATTAAAGAAATCTGAAGAAAAATTAAAAGAACTACGCTATAACGTGAAAGTTGAAGATGGGGCAATTTTAGCAGAGAAAAATCGTTTCTCACGATGGGGCCCATATGTTAACCATACAGGACTTTTAATCTTTTTAGGTGCAGTTTTATTACGCGGAATTCCAGGGTTTTATGTCGACGAAACATTATGGTTAAGAGAAGGCGAAACATTAGAAATTCCAGGAGCGCCTGGTTATTTTATTGAAAACCATGGTTTTTCGATGGAAACGTATTCTGACGAAGACAATAAAGTATTTGAAAAAGCCATTGAACGAAGTGGTTTTATTGAGAAAAACTTCCAGACAGACGTTTCGCTTTATCAAAAAGCGGAAGACGGTATTCCAGGACAAGCGGATAATATTGAACATGTAAAAGATTACTCAATTGTTGTCAATAAACCATTAACATTTGATGGGTATAGTATTTTCCAAATGGATTACCGTACAGACGAGTTAAAAGCGATGACTTTCCAATTAACGGAAAAAGCTTCTGGCGAGTCACGTGGGGAATTTACGGTTGACTTAGTAAATCCAGAAATAGCATATGAACTAAGCGATGGAACAGTTTTCGAATTAAAAGACTATTATCCAGATTATGGTGGATTTGAAAACGGAGAACCTGTTTCGAAATCTCCACTTCCGAATAACCCAGCATTTTTCTTTAAAATGATTACACCGGAAAAACCTAAAGGTGAAATCAGTTTCGTTGCAATCCGTCAAACGGTTGAAGCGGAAGAAAATGATTTTCAAGTGAATTTTGTAAGTGCAGATACACGTAATATTTCGGGACTTACAATTCGTAAAGATAAAACATTGTATTTACTCTTACTTGGGGGCATTATTTTCATGATTGGTGTGATTCAAGGTTCATATTGGAATCACCGTAGAATTTGGATTCAAAAAGGTGAAAACAATGAAGTCTTTATCGCAAGCCATACGAATAAAAATTGGTTCTCATTGAAAAAAGAGATGAACCAAGTGAAAGAATATGCAGGATTGCCAGGTTATGAAGATCGCGAAGATAAAGATTCATTTAAAGAAGAGGAGGATTCAGAAGTATGGAACTCATAGACTTAAGTTCAAATTTACTACTCGTATCATTTATTGCTTATATGATCGCAACGATATTTTTTGGCGGTGCAGTCAAAGGTGCGAAGTCTCAAGCGACATACAATAATAGTCGTGCTGGAATGATTGGAATCATCCTCACAATCATCGGATTTTTAACACATGTTGGGTATTTTATTACAAGATGGATGGCTTCAGGACATGCGCCAGTAAGTAATATGTTTGAAGCTGTAACAGCACTTGGTATGATGTTGGTGTTGGCGTTTATTGTTTTGTATATTATTTATAAAACGCCGTCACTCGGTTTATTTGCACTCCCGATTGCGATTATTATTATCGGGTATGCTTCAATGTTCCCGACGGATGTTGCACCACTTGTTCCGTCGCTACAAAGTAACTGGTTAGCAATCCATGTAATCACAACAATTCTTGGAGAAGCGATTTTAGCTATTTCAGCAGTCGCAGGCGTGATTTTACTGTTGAAACATGTTGATGTGAAAACACCTTCTAAAGAACGTTTTTGGTTAGAAGTAATCGTTTATACAATTGTTTTATGTATTGGATTTATCGCTATTACATCAGGCTTTAGAATCGCAGGTTATGAAGCGAAATTCACATATGTGAATAAAAATGAAGAATTAGCAGGCGTTGTGTATAATATGCCGCCATTATTTGGAATGAATGAATACGAAGCGACAACTGAAGGAAAAATGACGCCGTGGGCTGAAATGCCTGCAATTGTCGATGCGAAAAAATTAACGACAACGGTATGGTCATTCTTCACAGGTACAGCATTATATTTATTATTGCGTCTGATTTTCAGAAGACCACTTGCAGCGGTGTTAAAACCACTCACGAAAAAAGCAAATACCCAGTTAATGGATGAAGTCGGTTATCGTGCAGTCTTAATCGGTTTCCCTGTCTTTACACTTGGGGGCTTAATCTTCGCGATGATTTGGGCACATGAAGCATGGTCAAGATTCTGGGGCTGGGACCCGAAAGAAGTATGGGCACTGATTACTTGGCTGTTTTATGCAGCGTTTCTACATTTACGTTTATCACGTGGATGGGAAGGAAAAAAATCTGCTTGGTTAATGGTAATCGGGTTTATCCTGATTATGTTTAACTTTATTGCGGTGAATATGATTTTAGCGGGACTTCACTCATACGCGTAAAACATCAAGCGGAGCTGCTTGGAAAGTCGAAATTGGACTTTCTAGGCGCTCCTTATTTTTTTATTGGTTAAATTAATGGGATAAACCATTGGGATTTAGTCTTTTTATTTCTTTTTTAGGGAAAGATTTGTACAATGGAAGAAGGAAGTTATGGAGGGAGTTTTGGACATGGAAGAAAAAGTATCTGTATTGGTGGTAGACGATGAGGATCGTATCCGCCGTTTATTAAATATGTATTTAACGCGTGAAGGCTATGAAGTTGAAGAAGCCGAAGACGGTGCTGAAGCGTTAGAAAAAGCGACTGAAAATAATTATAATTGTATTTTACTTGACCAAATGATGCCTGAAAAAGATGGGCTGGAAGTATTGGCGGCACTGCGTGAAAAAGGCGATATGACACCTGTTATTATGTTAACGGCGAAAGGCGAAGAATCAGACCGTGTAACAGGCTTTGAATCGGGCGCAGATGATTATATTGTAAAACCATTTAGTCCGCGTGAAGTTGTGCTACGCATTAAAGCAATTTTAAGAAGATCGACAACCTTCCCAAGTGCACAAACATCATCATCAAAAGACCTTGTTGTGTTTCCAAACTTAACGATTGACCATGATGCACATCGTGTAACTGCAGAAGGACAAGAAGTAAATTTAACGCCAAAAGAATATGAACTTCTATATTTCTTAGCAAAATCCCCGGACAAAGTATTTGATCGTGAGCAATTGTTAAAAGAAGTTTGGCATTATGAGTTTTTCGGAGATCTCAGGACGGTTGATACGCATGTGAAAAGATTGCGTGAAAAACTAAGCCGCGTTTCTGAAAGTTCTGCGAAAATGATTGTTACAGTTTGGGGCGTCGGCTATAAGTTCGAGGCTTTAGAATAATGAAAAACATATGGAATTCAATCGTCGGGAAGCTATGGGCAACCATATTGCTTCTCGTCGCTTTTATATTATTTATTGTTACTGCACTTTTATTAGAGTTTTTAGGGAATTTCCACCGAGATCAAGCTGAAGATTCACTACGACGCGAGGCTAAAATGATTGTCGATGTTGCACTTGAACATCAAGGTCAATCATTAACACCGATTATTATCCATGATGTATTAGATGAAGAGACCAATGCTTTTATTACAGACGAAAAAGGAAATGTGCTGCATTCTTATCATAGTGGTTTTGGCGAAGAAAGAATAGAAGGAAAGATTCTTACGCATGACGCATTTATCGGGGGACGCTTAGATCGTCCGGTAACAAAAGAAATTATGATGCCTTCTGTAACGGATGAAGATGTGATGGAAAAATATATTGTGTTAGCCGATCCGTTTGAAACTGAAGCTGGAGAAGTCGGGACAGTGTATATTTATCAAAGTTTGGAAGCGATTCAAGCAACGACCAAGAAAACGACAAATATCGTCTTTTTATCCGCATTTATTGCTTTCGTTTTAACGACAATTTTTGCCTTTTTCTTATCGACAAAAATTACTTCACCCCTTCGAAAAATGCGCCAAGCAGCAAACGAACTGTCAAAAGGGAATTTCGATACCCGTCTACTCGCTGCTTCTCAAAGTGATGAAATTGGTCAGTTAGCTGCAGCCTTTAACCAAATGGGCCGCCAATTAAAAGATCATGTAGAACTCATTAGTCAGGAAAAAGAACAATTATCGAGCATTTTAACGTCGATGACGGATGCTGTGATTACATTTAATATTGACGGAACGATTTTATTAAGCAATCCACAAGCGGAAAAGCTTTTGCAAAATTGGAACGATATAAGTGACTCAACTGAAGTTTCTTTGCCACCGGAAATTTTACATATGCTAGAGCATTCGGTTTCATTTTCGGAAGAAGTAGAAGATGAACTACCATTAAATGGGCGTTTTTATAATGTGTCCATCAGCCCGCTTTATAGTGGTAATCGAATTCGTGGAGCAGTTGTTGTTTTACGAGATATGACGGCACAACATCAGCTCGATAAACTCCGTTCAGATTTCATTGCAAACGTTTCGCATGAATTACGTACACCGATTTCGATGTTGCAAGGGTATAGTGAGGCAATTTTAGATGGAATGACAGGCAGTGAAGAAGAACGAAATGAGATGATTCAAATCATTCATGACGAATCGCTTCGAATGGGACGACTGGTCACTGATTTACTGGATCTGGCAAGAATGGAATCAGGGCATATGACGCTTTATAAAGAAGATGTGGATATGAAAGTCTTTTTAGAACGCATTGTCCATAAATTTACACCTGTTGCTAGAGAAGCTAAAGTTGAATTGGCATTTGATTATCAAGATGAAGAACTGATTTTAGCGATTGATGAAGATCGTATTGAACAAGTATTTACCAACTTAATTGATAATGCCATTCGTCATACACCTAAAAATGGTGAGGTAAGATTATCTGTTGAAAAGCAAGGTGATTTTTGTCAAATGGTCGTTTCGGATACGGGGGCAGGAATTCCAGAAGAAGATTTGGAATATATATTTGAACGTTTTTATAAAGCAGACAAAGCAAGAACACGTGTAAAAGGCGGTACAGGTCTAGGACTATCCATTGCGAAAAACATTGTTGATTCACATGATGGAACGATTCGTGCGTCAAGAGGAAAAGAAATTGGCACGATGATGACTGTTATGCTTCCAATCAAAAAAATGTAACGAAAATCATTGTTAAACGACTAATGGAGTAGGTGGGGGGATGACATGGATGAATCCGTTTTCCATCAGCTTTATGAAAAATATCACCAAGATGTGTTTAAGTTTTTAATTTATTTAACGAGGGATCGTACGCAAGCGGAAGACTTAATGCATGAAGTGTATGTGCGTGTTTTAAAAGCATACGATCGGTTTAAAGGTGAAAGCTCCGAGAAAACATGGCTGTTTGCGATTGCGAAAAATGTCGCGATTGACCATTTTAGAAAGCAGTCTGTGAGAAGTAAACATCAAGATGTTTATTTCGATTGGGAGACGTCAGAAATTGATAGTAAACGCCCTTTACCGGATGATTTTATCGTACAAAATGAAGAAATGAAGATGCTATTAGATGTGCTGAACACTTGTACAGAAGATCAACGTTTTGTCATCCATCTCCGTTATTTACAAGATTTGTCGATTATCGAAACTGCTGAAATATTAGGGTGGACCGAATCGAAAGTAAAAACGACACAGCACCGGGCGATTAAGGCATTACGAAAAAAGCTGAAGACTTTTCCACAAGAAGGGGGGAAAGCAGATGGATGAAGAGAAAAAAGAAGATGAGTGGCTTAAATCTTCATTAAAGAATTTGCCCGATTTACGGGATGAACGTTCGAAAGAAGAAATTTTAGCAAGATTAAAGGCAGATGAGCGTTTGCAAGTAAAGCCAGTTAAAAAGCGTCCATCATTTAAATGGTTGCCACTTGCAGCTGCCATTGCGGTGGTGTTTTTCATGATCTTGCTTATTCCAATGATAGAAAAAGGCGAGCATAAAGCAGATGAAGCATCGATGAGTACTCATAGAGAGATGTATATTGCTACTGAGGAAGCTGAACTTCGTGATGATGCAGCTGGGAAGTTTACAAATGATTGGAGTCATGTCTTTCTACAAAAAACGGAAAATGAACGACTCTTACCAATTGATATGCAATTTGGTGAGCAAATTATTCCAGTTACATTTATATTATCAACAAGCGGAGTGGAAGACAGGCCTGCATTGTTCGAACAATATAGGGAAAAGATAGATGCTCATGTCTTAGGATTTGATGGGTTTTTGGAAGACTTAACAGAATTTAAGGCAGCTCCTTATTTTAAAGTCGCTTTGCCAAATGGACAATTTTATTTATTGCCACAAGAAAGTGACGAAATGGACGTAGAAGGTGCGCTACTCGCTATGGCAAATCCTACAGATGAATCAGTGGAATCGGTTATTCCATCTTTTGTTCAATATGATGTGGAAGTGTCAGAAGAAGCGGCAATCATCCGCTTCTTACAACCACTCGATTTAAATGAATTGGATCAAGAAGAAGCCACCTTGTTAATTGAAGGATTTATGCTAACGGCTGAACAATTTAATCTGCAAGTTCAGTTTGAAAATATTGCGCAGTTAGATTTTGAACAATATGATTTAACAGAACCGTTACCAAAACCGATTGGCGCGAACCCAATTTATTATTTATATGATTAGTAGAGCCCCCCCAAAAAACTTGTTTGTTTTGACAGATAAGTTTGGTTTTTTTTAGGAGAAGTGAAGTGGGGGAGGAAGATGCTGTATGCTTTTACATTCATTCGGCGAGTTTCCATCGCTTGGGTCCGAGTTCACAGCCCAAGCGCGTGAGTTCACAGCAATTCATGTCGAGTTTACACCCATACTTCACTTTGCAAGCAAGCCTATTTACAAAGCATATGATTTAGTGTATATTAGACTTGTAAGAAAATTTAATAATGATTCATCTTCGGGGCAGGGTGTAATTCCCGACCGGCGGTAATGATGTAGTTTATCTGAGCCCGCGAGCTTAACAGCTGATGCTAGTGAAATTCTAGAGCCGACAGTATAGTCTGGATGGGAGAAGGTGAAGGTGCGGACGTCTATTTAGTATGCCAAAAACATACAATAAGAACGCTTATTTAGTATACATAAATATACTATAAGCGTGTTCAAATGACGACGAAAAAATGCGACGTTACTCGAACGTTTATTTGTACCTGACAATTACTCCCTAAAGCGATTATTGCTTTAGGGTTTTTATTTTTCGCATACAAATAGATTAGACGAATGCCCTTTCCTCTTTGATGAAGTGAATCGGATAGGAGAGAAGGAAAAATGAATAACAAGAAGTTGAAAAAAATGGTGTTAATCGCCATGCTCGGGAGTATTGCGACTGTTTTAATGCAATTTAACTTTCCGTTACCTGCATTACCTGCATTTTTAAAATTTGATTTTGGGGAGGTGCCTGCGGTCATTGCAATTATGACGATGGGACCTGTTGCAGGAATTTTAGTCGAGTTGATTAAAAACGTTTTATATTGGTTTTTAAGTGGGAGTCCGACAGGTGTTCCAGTTGGAGAAATTGCGAACTTTGCGACAGGATTACTATTTATACTGCCGATTTACTTCATCTTTAATTTCTTTAAAAATAAAAAAGGCTTATTAGGCGGCGTTGTAGCGGGAACTGTGACAATGGCTGTCGGCATGAGTTTACTGAATTACTTTGTATTTTTACCGATGTACACTTACTTTTTAAATATGCCACCTGTAACAGGTGATGCGTTATATACAATGATCGTACTTGGGATTTTACCATTTAACCTTGTGAAAGGTGTGATTATTGGTGTGATTTCAGTGATGCTTTATGGTCGCATGAATAAGTGGATTAACCAGCAACAGGTGAAGCTGTCCTAAAAGCCAGAGAAGCGGGCTTTTAGGACGCTTCGCGGTAGGGTGTTCGCTGAGGTTGTGTGATTGTGCTCTTTTTGCGAGATCATTGCAAATCATCATCAAAAAAAAGGTTGTCGGGGTGGTTTCCCGACAACCTTTTTTAATCTTCAAATTTTAGTGCGTCTCCGTCGAATGGCTCATCTTCAACTTTAATTGAATCTGTTGGGCAGCCTTCAAACGCATCTTCCATATCTTCTAACAATTCTTCTGGAACTTCAGCTGTTCCCATGTTATCATCTAAAATAACAAAGGCAATTCCATCATCGTCATAATCATATATGTCAGGTGCCGCAGCCCCACAAGCTCCACACGCGATACATGTATCTTGGTCAACGATTGTATATTTAGGCATGTATTTCTTCCCTCTTTTCTTCGAACGTCACATAATATCATTTCATAACTATTCTAATGCTGTTTTCGATAGTTTTCAACAATAATACTACAATAGAAAGAAGGCGAATTTTTGAACATGAATTTTTCAACAGTACTTTGTTTGCTTTTTAGTAGATTAAATGGAGAAAAGACGGTCAACGCGAGCTATCATTTGCTTCGAGGAAAACGCTCGGGACAAACAATTCAAGATGCGAAATACTATCATGTACAAAACTATTTTGGGGTTTTGCCTAAATTATCTAAGTCATTATTTAATCAAGCAGTGGAACATCTACAAGAGCAAAATTATATTGTCATTGACGAAAATTCTCGCGTGTTTGTAACTGAAGAAGGAGAGACATTGATAGAATCGACAAGACCATTTGATTTTGACGGCTGGCATTACCGGGGGCGTGAAGAAATTTTTTTCGCTAGGCTTTCTTTAACCATTCAAACATTATCTCATTTTCGCGTATCGAAGAAGCAATTTTTGCCGATTCAACGAGATCCGGAAGTGCAGCGTTTCGTTAAAATGGCTTTACGAAATGCGCCTATTGAAGATCCATCTTTCGCTATACAAATAAAGGAAGAATTGGTCCATTTATTCGAAGAAAGTAGAATGGAAGAAATTCAGAAAATGATTATCACTTATCGTTTTGTAGGGCATGGACAGACGGGATGGACATGGCAGCAATTAGGAGAAAAATTAAATTTATTGTCGATTGATGTGAAATTACATTATATCGAAAGTCTACATAAAATGTTAAAAGTCATTGAAAAGAGTGAAAAAACAATATTTCTTTCAAAAATCGCTGCGAATATTAAGGTAGAAACCGTTTTAACTGATTCGACAAAGCGGACGAAAGGTTTATTTGACCAAGGGTATTCATTGGAAGAAATTGCAAATAGACGTCAATTGAAAATAAGTACAATTGAAGATCATATTGTTGAAATGGCATTAAATGATTCAGATTTTCCAATAGAGCGTTTTGTTGCCAAACAAGCATATAGAGAAGTGCGAAAAAAATCAGAAATACTGCAAACAAAAAGATTACGCCTTTTGAAAGAACAATTTCCAGCACTTACTTATTTTCAATTGCGACTGATTTTAAGTTTGCCCGCGAAAGAGGAGGAAGTAAATGAATCTCCAACAAGTATTAAAAAATAAGTTTGGCTTTGAGACATTTAGGCCAGGGCAAGAAGAAGTGATTCGAGACGTCTTAAGAAAACAAAGTCAAATCGCAATTTTACCAACAGGAAGTGGGAAATCACTTTGTTTTCAATTGCCGGCTTATTTAATAGAAGGAACAGTTGTGATTATTTCACCACTCGTCGCTTTAATGGAAGACCAAGTCGCAATTTTAAAGCAACAAGGGGAAAAAAGAGTCGCGGCACTCAACTCTTTTCATACGTATCAAGAGCGTGAACGGATGATTCAACAATTGCATCATTATAAATTTATTTTTATCTCGCCTGAAATGTTAGCAGTACCGAAAGTGGCGGAAAAAATTAGAAGCATCCGACTTGCATTTATAGTTGTAGATGAAGCGCATTGTATTTCGCAATGGGGATTTGATTTTAGACCTGATTATTTACGCATTAGTGAATTTTTACGGACGTTATATGAGCCAACAATTCTTGCATTAACGGCAACTGCGGACAGGCAAGTAATTCAAGATATTCGTGATTATTTAAATTTAACGAATCCTGTTCTTCATAAACATTCATTAGATCGGCCGAATCTTTCTTATGCGATTTATGAAATGACGTCAGAAGAAGAAAAGACGGCATGGCTATTGAAGCGTTTAACGGAGACATCTGGACCAGGTATTATTTACGTTGCTTCTCGTAAACGGGCAGATGAGTTGGCGGTGTTATTAAAAGATAAGGTAAGAGGTGTAGCTTCTTACCATGCGGGTATAGAACAAGAAGACCGAGCTTTTGTTCAAGACCAATTTTTGAATGGGGAGTTGGAGTGGATTTGTGCGACAAATGCGTTTGGCATGGGGATTCATAAAGATGATGTGAGACAAGTCATCCATGAGCATATTCCTGCGACGATTGCCAATTATGTGCAAGAGGTTGGAAGGGCTGGTCGAGATGGGAAAACTTCAGTAACGACATTAATTTATACGAAAGACGATATTCAGAAAACGCGTTTTATTATGCAGGAAGATTTACCGAGTGATGAAGCAATACGATACTTCGCTTCTTCTTTAAAGGCGAATAATTCTATCCAAGAAGCCGCGTTACTTTCGGGGGTGAGTGAAACAGGAAAACGTATTTTACAATATTATTTGGAACGTTTTTCGGTAGCGGACACAATTCAACACATTCAAACACAAAGAAGAGAAAAAGAAGGAAAATTACAGCAAATGATTGACTTAGTCCAGTCGGATACTTGTATTCGTGAGAGGATTTTAAGTCTTTTCGGTGAAGAAATAACTGGTAATCCGTCAATTTGTTGTTCTACTTGTCATGAAGTGCCAATCGAATCTATTCGCTTTACGAAAGACACTCAAGAAAAGAGAGAGTGGGAGGATTGGTTTACGAGATTGACACAACTTCTTGGTTAAGATGTGAAGTCCGTTTACTTTTCGGACAAAATTCGTCATAATAGATAGACGAGTATGCATGTGATAGGAGAAGTTAAAATGGAAAAAAATGATTATAAAATGGAGTTTGAAGAGCAGCGTAAAGAAATCGATTTAAACGATGACGAACAAGTTCTTTCTCGTGTAGAGTTGCATAGTAAAAATAAAGAGAAAAAGAACAAAACTCGTTCTCCTTTTTCATTAATCAATGTTCTTCTTATTATATTTACGCTTATTCCAATTGGAATTTTTGCGTTTGTTATTATAAATTTAAATACATCGAAAACGCCAATTGAACCGACGCCGGAAGATGACGGTTTACAAATTATTGAGACGAATGGAAAATCAAATCAAGATGGTGGCGTAGTTTTAGATCCAGATGAAGAAGAACAGAAGAAACAAGAAGAGCAAAAGGAAAAAGAAGCATTAGCGAAAGCTGAAGAGGAAAAGAAGGCAGAAGAAGCGAAAAAAGCCGAAGAAGAAAGAAAAGCTGAGGAAGCAAGACAAGCCGAAGAAGCACGTAAAAAGGAAGAACAACAGCGTGAAGAAGCAAGACAAAAGGAATTGGCACGTCAGCAAGCTGAAAAAGAGCAAGCCGAAGCTAATAAAAATCAGTCTAATTCAAATGGTGGAGGCGGAAAAACGCATACCGTAGCCCCAGGCGAGACATTATACAGAATTTCAGTAAATTATTACCAAAATGGTGACGGTGTCGAGAAGATTAAACAAGCGAATGGTTTATCCTCTAATAGTATTTCGGTTGGACAAAAATTAGTGATCCCATAAAGTGAAACTTCAATCAGTGGGGGGGTTCTTCATCCCCCACTGATTGTTAGTTGAACCAATCGGGCTTTTACGGACAGTAGATCTCCCACTTATCTTTAGCGCTTTTGCTTAAATCTTGAAGTGGGAGTCTTACTGTCCGTTAATGCGGGATAAAAATAATAATCAGTAGAAATCATTCATGCATAATCTAGAGTGACTTGAATCTACGGAAATTTTAAATAGCGGAGCGTTCGAAAAGTTGTCTTTATCGCTTTTTGAATGGCTCCATTTCTTATGAAAGGCGGCGTATCATCACGTTTAAAAGTATTGTAAGTGTTTGTTTTGCATTCATATTGCTAATCGTTATGGGTATGTTTTTGATTGCGAGAGAAAGAAATGTAAAACGACATCAAATAAAAATTGAACATCAGAAAGGTAATTTACGCGATTTGAACTGTTTTTTTATTACAGATATTCATAAACGTAAAATTGACCGTAAATTAATGAAGAAAATCAATCAGCCTGTTGATTTAGTCATTATTGGTGGAGACCTTGCGGAAAAAGGTGTTCCTTTAACGCGTATTTCTAAAAATCTTCGTCAGCTAAACGAACTTGGGCCAATGTATTTTGTTTGGGGAAATAATGATCGTGAAGTTGGTGAAGAAAATATTCGTGCATTAATGGAGAAACATCAAGTTACAATTTTAGACAATGAAAATCAATGAATGCCAAATCACCCAAATTGGGGGATTGCGGGAACGGATGACCCATCTTGGAAAATGGCAAACCCTGAAAAAGCTTTAACAGCTATTGAAAAATATCGCTATGTTTTATTTGTTAGCCACCAACCAGTCGTTTGGCAAAAAATAGAAAAGGTCAATCATCCGATTTTAATGCTTGCAGGACATACGCACGGAGGACAAATCCGATTGGGTAAATTTGGAATTGGCGAAAAAGGATTTTTGAAACAAGAAGAAAATCGGTGGAAATTAATCTCAAATGGCTATGGGACGACGAAATTGCCGTTTAGATTAGGGGCTCATCCCGAATGTCATCTCATTAAAATTCAATATTATGAAGAATCATAGGGGGAAAAAAGATGCAAAAAAGAGAAGCGATTGTTGTTGGTGGGGGGCCTTGCGGTTTATCCGCAGCAATCGAATTACAAAAACAAGGAATCGATGTGTTAGTCATTGAAAAAGGCAATATCGTCAATGCCATTTATAATTATCCAACACATCAAACTTTTTTTAGTTCAAGTTTAAAATTATCGATTGGCGATATTCCATTTATTACGGCAAAAGATAAGCCAAAAAGAAATGACGCGTTAGTTTATTATCGTGAAGTAGTGAAAATGAAAAATATTGAAGTGAATGCTTTTGAAAAAGTGACTGAAGTGAAGAAAATTGCGGAGACATTTCAAGTGACGACAGATTGTGGCGTTTATGAAGCAAATTATGTCATTGTAGCAACGGGTTATTATGATCAACCAAATCAGATGGGTGTAAAAGGGGAGAATCTCCCAAACGTTTACCATTATTTTAAAGAAGCGCATCCTTATTTTCAAAAAGATGTCATTGTCATAGGTGGAAAAAACTCAGCGGTAGATGCAGCTTTGGAACTGGAAAGAGCAGGTGCGAATGTCACAGTTGTTTACAGAGGTTCGGCGTATTCACCTAGTGTGAAACCGTGGATTTTACCAGGATTTGATAGTTTAGTGAGAAATAATGCAATTACGATGCATTTTAATGCGGAAGTGGTTGAAATTGAAGAGAATCGTTTACAGATTCAAAAAGATGGGGATTTATTAACGATTCCACATGATTATGTTTTTGCGATGATTGGCTATCATCCTGACTATCACTTTTTGCAAAAAATGGGCATTCTCATTGAAGAAGAAAGTGGACGTCCGCATTTTGATGAAGAAACGATGGAAACGAATGTAGAAGGTTTGTATATTGCTGGTGTTATTGCTGCTGGCAAAAATGCCAATGAAATCTTTATTGAAAATGGCAGATTTCACGGGGGAAATATTGCGAAATCGATTATGCGTGTTCGTAGTTGAAGACAAATCGATAAATCGATAGGGGGGAATGAAATGTTTGTTTTATTGACATTGGCGATTGCGCCGGGATTGGCTTTATTTAGTTATTTTTATTTGCGTAAACAAATTGCAAAAGAGCCATCTCGCACACTGTTTCATACTTTTATATATGGCGCAATGATGACTTTCCCTATTTTATTCATTCAGCATGTTTTTGAAGAAGAAGAGATTTTTTCTCATGTTTTTTTTCGCGATGTGATGTTTACAAGTGGTTTGGAAGAGTTTTTTAAATGGCTAATTTTACTTATTGCCATTTATCGACATGTGGAATTTCAAGATGCATATGATGGCATTTTATATGGAGCAAGTATTTCTCTAGGCTTTGCGACTGTTGAAAATGTCTTGTATTTATTAACGTACGGGACGGATATTGCATTCGTTCGTGCATTACTTCCCGTTTCTAGCCATGCATTATTTGGTGTTGTGATGGGCTATTATGTTGGTAAAGCGAAGTTTGCGCCGGCTCAAAATAAAAAAATATTATTATTTATGGCGTTTATTGCACCTTATTCACTCCACTTTATTTATAATGGCATCTTTTTAGTCCGTCAATTCTCGCTTTATATAATGGTTCCTTTTATGTTGTTTTTATGGTGGTTCGCTTTGACGCGTGTAAAGCAAGCGCATATTGACGCAATGCATCAATTTAGACAGAAAGCTCGAACAAATCATACATAATTATTTTTAAAGAGGCTATTCTGAAAGTCGAAATTTCACGACTTTTAGGATAGCCTCTTTTATAATTTCTTTTAAAAAGGGCACACTATGAAGAAAAGGAGGAATCGATTTGAAGTGGGTTTTGAAAAAGATTTTATTTCTTGTTGTTTTAGTGGGCAGTCTTTATCTTTTAGTGCCTACGCAGTCTGAAGCATTTTCAAGCCAAGAAATTCAACGTGGGGCTTACGGGGATGATGTAATTGAATTGCAAGCGAGATTGCAATACATTGGCTACTATACTGGAACGATAGATGGAAAATTTGGTTACGGGACGTACTGGGCGCTTAGAAATTTCCAAGAGCAATTTGGACTTCCAGTCGATGGAATTGCAGGTGAAGCGACGAAGAAGAAATTGGTCAATGCATCAAATTATGACGAGAAATTCGTGAAAGGAAATATTGAAAAAGGCAATCGTTTCACCCATTACGGCAATACTTCTTTAGAAGGACAAGTCCAGCAAGGTGGCGGACAAGCGACAAATCCGCAAGTACCCGCAAAGTATTCGACTGAAGATATTGAGCTCATGGCCAATGCCGTTTATGGTGAAGCACGCGGTGAGCCTTATGAAGGGCAAGTGGCAGTTGCCGCGGTCATTTTAAATCGTGTGGAACATCCTGACTTTCCTGATTCAGTTGGCGGCGTTATCTTTCAACCAGGTGCATTTACGGCAGTCGATGATGGACAAATTTGGTTAACACCGAATGAACGTGCAAAGGAAGCTGTCATTGACGCGATTAATGGTTGGGATCCTTCTGAAAATGCGATTTATTATTTTAATCCAATTACTGCAACGAGTAAATGGATTTGGTCAAGACCACAAATCAAAAAAATTGGTCTGCATGTATTTTGTTATTAAGAAAAGAATAGGAGGTCAAGCGAAAGGCTAAAAGAATCTATTTTTGGCTTTTGCACATCATATGAAAAAAACGGTTTTCATTTTATGTTATGCAGTGGTTGCATTAGCGATTTTTGGTTATGGGCAAACGGCAGAAAATAAGCAATTGAGTTATTTATTAAATGGTCAATATGCGAAGAAAATGACCGATGCATCTGAAAAATTAAAAGAACTCGATGTGGCGGTTCAAAAAACATTATTATTTAATGAAAGTGATGGATTTGATCGTGCACGAGATGATATTTGGCGATTATCAGCTGATGTGAAAAGTTCAGTTGGTTCGTTACCGGTTGACCGGGGTTTTTCCAATTCGTGGATGAATTACTTAGGTAGGCTGGGTAATTATGCAAAAGAAGCTGACCGTTTAGAGAACAAGGAAGAGTATCATAAAGTAATGACGGAAGCTTCCGTTAATTTACGCGAAATGGCAGATGAATGGCAAGTCGCAACACGTAATTTAGTGAGTGGGCAACTAACTGTTGAAGGTTGGAGAAACCAATTAGATTCCATCGATGCTAATCATGATTGGGAAGGTATGCGGGATACGGTAAAACAATATACAGAAAGTGACTTCCCGTTGACGGCAAGTGAATCAGATGCATTGAAAAAGAAAGAGTTACAAACTTTAACGGACGAAGAAGTGACAAAAGAAGAAGCGATTGAGCGATTTAAAATATTGTTTCCAGAAGTGTCACAATCTGCACTTGTCGTTGAAAATAGTAGACCAGATGCACCTTATCCCTTTTATCATATTCGATTTGCGGAAGGACAATCTGTTGGCTATATCGATATTACGGAAAAAGGAGGACATGTTTTATCGTTTTTATCGGAAAGACCATTTGGAAAAGAAGTCCAGTCTTATCCATTTATTGAAAAGAAAGCGAAGAAGTTTTTACAGGATGCTGGTTATACAGATGCGGTATTGGAAGAAGCACGTGAAAATGATACATCATGGCATTTTGTCTTTGTGCGACAAGAATCAGAGTATGATGCGCTTGTCTTTTCAGATGCAATTCATTTGAAAGTGGCAAAAGATACAGGCGGCATTGTCGGGCTCGATGCGATGGAATATATTCAAAAAGAAAATTTAAACAAGCAACCGATTGTTCAGACGGATTGGCAAACCTATTTCAGACCCCATGTAGCAGTGGTTGATGAAAAGCTTGCTTATGTAGAAAATGACAGAATGGAGCAAAGGCTTGCTCATTATTTAACAGTAACGCTTGATACGAAGGACACAATCGAAACGTATGTCGTCGTTGTCGATACGGAAACTGCTGAAGTGATTAAAACGGAAAAACAACTTTAATATAGAAGCCTCTTTGTGAAGACGCTGAATTTCTCTGAAAGAACTCAGCATATTCTACAAAGGGGCTTAATTTTTGAGCGAATAAAAAATTGGAAGGAATTGCATTTCTTATAAGTCATGCGATAATAGTTCTAAGAC
>CANSAF010000065.1 GCA_947644645.1 uncultured Sporosarcina sp.
GATGTATGTGTAAGAGAAAGTTAATTGAGAAGTCTTTTAGTAAGTGGGGACGGTAGAAAAGTTTAAACACAAGACTTTTCTACCGTCTTACTTTTTTATTTTTGAATGATTTTTCTGCATGACAAAGCAGTTGAATTTTTCCTTGTATGCATAGCGCGTCTGGCGTTCATTTGGTAAGATGGAAGGGTTCAGTAAATATTAAGGAGGAAATGTACAATGAACTGGAATGCAAAAGATTTAGATACATATTTAGGGCAGAAAGAATACATTGACACATTGCTCGTGCCATTATTAAAAATTGATACAGATGTAGAGCAGATGAAAGGAAGTGCTTCATCTGCGGAATTTTTAATGCATTTGTCAAATTTTATTGAAACACAATTTAAAGGTCGAATGATGGCTTTACCTCCATTTACATATACACAGTCGACTTCTTTACAAAAAATGGGCGAAGTTTTGGCAAAAGATTTGGCACAAACATCATTTCAACATGTGTTTTACTTGACAACAGATAGGGAATGGACGGGTGTAGATATAAAAGGAGAGGTAATTTGGATTCCATCTATTCCGCTTGAAAGTATGGATCAAAAATTACGTCAAACGATTATTGAAGACCAACTACGTCAAGTCTTGCCTACCTTTACAAAAAAATGGACAGAAGCTTAAAAAAGAAAAAATATCGAAAATGATCATATATTGAATAAAGAAAAATATATTTTGTCATGTTTTATTAATAAAAAAATTGATGAAAAACTTTTATACATGAGAAAAATTCATGAAATGTTCACAAAGTGCGATTTCGATGTCAAGTTAGATTGAATTTCCTGGATGATTAGGCTATCATAGAAGTGTCCTAGTATTTACATTAAGAAAAGTATGTCCGTTGGACTGACCTTTAAGTAAGAGGAGGGAAATCATGAGTAAGAATCGAGTGTCAAGACGCCAATTCCTAAGCTACTCTATCATGGGTGTCGGCGGTTTTATGGCATCTGGGATGTTAATGCCGATGGTTCGCTTTGCGATAGACCCAGTTCTACAAAGCGCTGGAGAAGGCGACTTTACTGCAACATCTCAAAAGGTGAGTGAGTTGACAGATACACCTGTCCGCGTTGACTTTACGATCGAGGCGCGTAAAGATGGCTGGTATGAATCAGATGAGGCTTATTCAGCTTGGGTGTACAAAAGCGGCGACAAAATCGTTGCATTTTCACCGGTCTGTAAACACCTTGGTTGTACAGTAAACTGGGGTGGAGATAAAAATCACCCTGATCAATTCTTTTGTCCGTGTCACGCGGGACGTTATACAAAAGACGGAAAAAACGTACAAGGAACACCACCGATTGGCCCACTAGATGAATATTTAGTGATGGAAAAAGATGGACTTGTTTATTTAGGTGGAACAACACCGAACACATTAGTTTAAAAATGTTAGGGGGTACGACAAAAAGTGCTTAATAAAATTTATGATTGGGTTGACGAACGGTTAGATATTACACCAATCTGGCGTGATATTGCTGACCACGAAGTACCTGAGCACGTAAACCCTGCACACCATTTTTCAGCATTTATTTACTGTTTCGGAGGATTGACTTTCTTCGTAACTGTTATTCAAATTTTATCTGGTATGTTCCTAACGATGTACTACACGCCAGATATTGAAAATGCTTGGAAATCCGTTTACTACCTTCAAAACGAAGTAGCATTCGGTGAGATTGTGCGTGGTATGCACCACTGGGGAGCTTCACTAGTAATTGTTATGATGTTCCTACATACTTTACGTGTATTCTTTACAGGTTCTTACAAAAAACCACGTGAACTTAACTGGATTGTTGGAGTATTAATCTTCACAGTTATGCTTGGATTAGGTTTCACAGGTTACTTATTACCATGGGATATGAAAGCACTGTTTGCTACGAAAGTAGGAATTGAGATTGCAGCTTCTGTTCCGTTTATCGGAGAACAGATTAAAGTTCTTCTTGCAGGAGATGCTGAAATTCTTGGTGCACAGACATTAACTCGCTTCTTTGCGATACATGTTTTCTTCCTACCTGCCGCTTTGCTTGGGTTGCTTGGGGCACACTTTGTCTTCATTCGTAGACAAGGAATTTCTGGACCACTATAAGATTAAATACGTCCATTGAATTAAAAAAGGAGGGGACATTATGCAACGCGGAAAAGGGATGAAGTTTGTCGGTGACTCACGCATTAAAGCAACAAATAAAATGCCAAACGTCCCGAAAGACTATTCAGAATACCCGGGGAAAACAGAAGCGTTCTATCCTAACTTCTTATTGAAAGAATGGTTAGTTGGAGCAGTTTTCCTAATTGGTTATTTAGTATTAACGTTAGCACATCCGGCGCCACTTGAAAGACAAGCGGATCCTACGGATACAATGTATACACCAGTTCCAGACTGGTATTTTTTATCAATGTATCAATTACTGAAATACTCATTTGCATCTGGACCATGGAATGTTGTTGGGGCTATTATTATGCCTGGACTAGCGATGGGAGCGCTAATGCTTGTTCCATTTATGGATACATCTAAAGAGCGTCGCCCAATTAAACGTCCATTACCAACAGCGTTCATGTTATTAGCAGTTTCTGCTCTTATTTATTTAACTTGGGAATCTGTTGCAAACCACGACTGGGAAGCACAGAAAATTCAAGGTGCAATTGTAGAAGAAGTTGAGTTTGATATGGAATCGGAAGGATATTCAATCTATGCTGAGTCTTCATGTATTGACTGTCATGGCGGCTCGTTTGAAGGTGGTTTAGGACCATCACTGGCGGGGACTGGACTAGAAGCTGATGAAATCGTAAAGATTGCCAAAGAAGGAATGGGTGCTATGCCACCAGATTCATTTGATGGCACTGACGAAGAATTACAAGCTTTAGCTGAATACATTTCAGAATTAGAATAATAAAAATGTAGGGGCTGTTGGAAGAGTCGAAGGCATGACTTTTTCGACACCCCTTCTTATTTTGTATAGAATAAAAAGAGTGACTCAAAATAATATGAATGCCCTTTTTCGTGGGTTGTTTTCGGAATTATTGGACATAGGATAATTCGTCTTTATCATGAAGTGACATTTAACGAGAATATAATGGATGATATACATAAATAGATTGGGGGAAGAATGGTGCATGCAATTGTAATGCGGATTTGGCTCATTTTATCGCATAAATCTTTCCTTTGGATATTATTGTTTGTAAATATTTTAGGGACGGTTTATGGTTATGACTGGTATAAATGGCAATTGATCATTACTGAACCGAAATTTTGGCTATTTGTTCCAGATAGCCCGACAGCGAGCTTGTTTTTTTGCTTGGCGATAATCGGCTGGTTAATCGGTAAAAACTTCAAACTAATGGAAGTGCTCGCGTTAATTACATTAGTTAAATACGGATTATGGGCTGTCGTGATGAATCTTTTAACATTAATGGAAACGGGTTCAATCGGTTTTGTCGGTTGGATGTTAATTGTTTCTCATTTTGCGATGGCATTACAGGCGGTACTTTATATACCATTTTATAAGTTTACGTTTGGACATATTGTGATTGCTTCAATTTGGACATTACATAATGATGTGATTGATTATGTGTTTGGTCAAATGCCAATTTATGGTGATTTAATGAAGTATATGAGTGAAATTGGTTATTTTACATTTTGGTTATCGATTGCATGTATAGCGCTTGCTTATTTTGTATGGAAAAAAAGATCGCCAGTTTCTGCGTGAAATGCAACCATTTCCTTTCTGTTTTCGTTTTTATAATGAGCAGAAAGTTTCAATGCAAAAAGTTGCGAAAGCTTTACATGCAAGCTAAACTATATATTAATATAGAATTGATGAGAGGGGAAAGAACATGGGAAGTTATTTAATTTATTTAGCGATTATTATTATATTACCGCTATATGCCCAGTTTAAAGTAAAAAGTACGTATAAAAAATATTCTAAAGTCAGGTCAGAGTCGGGCATGACAGGTGCAGAAGTTGCACGTTTAATGTTAGATCAACATGGTTTACACAATGTTAAAGTTGTAGAATCACAAGGTTTTTTAAGTGACCATTATAACCCTGTAACAAAAGTAGTTGCCTTGTCACCGCATAATTACCACGATGCATCGATTGCAGGAACAGCAGTTGCGGCACATGAAGTTGGACATGCGATTCAAGATAAAGAGGCTTATGCATTTTTACGTTTCCGTCATAAACTTGTACCGGCGGCGAATTTAACGTCAAATGCTTCATGGGTTTTCATTATGATTGGATTGTTTTTACCAGCGATGAATGGACTACTTGGTGTCGGGATTGCGATGATGGCAGTTGGAGTTCTTTTCCAATTGGTCACATTACCAGTTGAGTTTGATGCATCGAATCGTGCGATGAACGAAGTCGTTTCACTTGGTGTCATTCGTAATGATGAAGAAGGCGATGCGAAAAAAGTATTGAATGCAGCAGCAATGACATATGTTGCAGCGGCAGCGGTTGCTGTACTTGAACTTGTTCGTTTACTATTAATCTTCACAGGTAGAGGCGACGACTAATTAAGTACTACGAATGAAAAAATGAAGAGCGTCAAGAGAGGCGAATGCATACTTTCTTGCACGCTCTTTTTTATTGAAAAAACATCATATAATTGTATGATATCTTTGACAATGAAGAAAGAAATTAATACGATTAGAAGGAAGGAGTTGGTATAGGTGGAAAACGAACAGACATTATCAGAATTGCAAAAAGAAGTGGACTTATACATAAATGGTTTTAAGGAAGGTTATTTTCCGCCAATGGAGCTTCTCGCACGGTTAACGGAAGAGCTTGGTGAATTATCAAGAGAAGTTCAAAATGTTTATGGGATGAAAAAGAAAAAGCCTGAAGAAGCGATTCGGACGCTTGAAGAAGAAACGGGGGATTTACTATTTGTCCTCATTTGTTTCGCCAATCAAGAAGGCATTCGTTTAGATGAAGCTTTAACGCATGTACTCAATAAATTCAAAGTAAGAGATAAAGATCGTTGGACGAGAAAAGGGGAATTGGAATGACTATTAAAGTAGCGATTGCAGGGGCAAGAGGACGTATGGGTGTTGAAGCTGTAAAAGCGGTTGGACATGCTGCGGATATGGAAATTGTAGCCATTTTAGATTATAAACATGATGGTCTATTTTTACATGAGGAACAAGTGAATGATCACGGAGAAGGATACCCGATTTATACTTCTTTTGATGTTTTAATACAAGAGAAAGCACCTGATGTCTTACTCGATTTAACAACACCTGATGTTGTGTTTACGCATATGAATGAAGCGATTCAGCACGGTGTACGCCCAGTTGTCGGTACATCAGGCTTACAAATGGATGAAATTGAACAATTGACGGCTTTGGCGAAAGAGCGTGAAGTGGGTGGGATTATTGCGCCCAATTTTTCAATCGGTGCAGTGCTTGCGATGAAATTTACAGCTTATGCTGCGAAATATTTACAAGATGTGGAGATTATCGAATTGCATCATAATCAGAAAGTAGATGCACCGTCTGGCACAGCGATGAAAACAGTTGAAATGATTACGAAAGTAAGAGAAGCACATAAACAAGGGCATGAGGATGAAAAAGAGCTAATTGAAGGTGCTAGAGGAGCAGATGTGGAAGGAATGCGCGTACATAGTGTAAGACTTCCAGGATTGCTTGCACATCAAGAAGGATTACTTGGCGGTGAAGGTGAACTTTTAACAATTCGTCATGATTCATTTAATCGTAGTTCGTTTATGCCAGGTGTTTTAATGTCCATTCGTCATGTGATGAATGATAAAGAATTGGTTTATGGGCTTGAACATATATTAGATTAAAATGAAATCAGAAATGCTTAGGAAAGGGTGGTTTAAATTGGAAAAGTTGAAAATTGGTGTCATCTGCTACCCTTCATTAGGCGGTTCAGGTGTTGTCGCAACAGAACTCGGTTTAATGATGGCAAAAAGAGGTCATGAATTACATTATATTACGTCAAGCGTTCCTTTTAGATTGTTGGAGCGCCATGAAAATATTCACTTTCATGAAGTGACGATTGAAGGATATGCGGTTTTTAAGTATCCGCCTTATGATATTGCGCTTGCGAACCAAATTGCGCGCGTCATTATTGAAGAAGAACTCGATTTACTCCATGTGCATTATGCGATGCCTCATGCTGTGTCGGCTGCACTTGGAAAAGATATGGCGGAGTCAGATATCGGTGTAATTACGACGCTGCACGGGACTGATGTAACGATTTTAGGTTATAACGAAAGTTTACGAAATACAGTTCGTTACGGCATCAATAAATCAGACATTGTCACTGCTGTTTCACATTCTTTGAAAGAAGATACACTCGAATTAATAGAACCAGATAAAGAAATTCGTGTAATTTATAATTTTATCGATGAAAAAACATATGTCCCAAGCGATCCGGGGACTTTAAAAGCTGATTTAGGGATTCGGGAAGATGAAAAAGTACTCATTCATATTTCTAATTTTAGAGCGGTCAAAAATATTCCGGACGTTGTGAAAAGTTTTGAACAAATCCGCCGGAAAATAGATGCGAAATTATTGCTCGTTGGGGAAGGCCCAGAAATGGATAATATTAGACGAATTATTCACGAATTAGGCATCGAAAATGATGTGATTTTCACAGGAAAACGAAATGATATGGCTGAGTTATTAGCAATTAGCGATATGATGTTTCATTTATCGGAACAGGAGGCATTTGGTCTTGTATTACTAGAGGCGATGGCTTGCGGTGTTCCTTCTGTTGCAACGATAAGAGGCGGCATTCCGGAAGTCATTACAGACGGAGAAAATGGCTTTCTCGTTGAACTTGGTGATATTGAAAAGGCCGTTGAAAGAGCTGTTGAATTGCTTGAAAATGATGAATTACGTCGTATGTTTATTGAAAATGGATTACAAACAGCAAGGGAAAAATTCCACTCAACGAAAATTGTCGATGAATATGAACAATTATACTATGAGGTTGCGCGTAAATGACAGTAGACTTTTTTGCTTCACCGAACAGTATCGCAGTGATTGAAAAATTAGAAGAAAATGGGCATGAAGCCGTTTTTGTGGGCGGGGCAGTACGGGATTTTTTACTCGGAAAACAAGCGACAGATTTTGATATCGCCACGTCCGCAACGCCTGAGCAAGTGAAAGATATTTTTAAACAAACGGTTGATATTGGGATTGAACATGGCACAGTGCTTGTCTTGATGGGGAAAGAACCATTTGAAGTAACGACGTATCGTACCGAAAACGTTGACGATGAAAAATCTTTACGTGAAGATTTATTACGCCGTGATTTTACGATTAATGCACTCGCTTTAACGAAAGACGAAACGATAATTGATTTATTCAATGGCCAAGCAGATTTAGAAAATAAAATCATCCGCGCTGTTGAGTCACCGGAGGAACGTTTTCTAGAAGACCCACTTCGGATGATTCGTGCCGTTCGATTTGCGTCTGTATTAGATTTTGCAATTGAGGAAAAGACATTTGAAACGATTCGGGTAGAAAAAGCTCGGCTTGAATCTGTTTCGATTGAACGCATTAAAGTTGAGTTTGATAAATTATTTACAAGTGGGAATCCAGTGAAAGGTTTACAGTTAATAGTGAAAAGTGGGGTTGGGGAAGTTCTTCCTTTATTCCCTCGCCTGTTAAGTGGAATCGATCGAATGATGCCATTTCATACTTCAAAAGAAGGTTGGGCGGCATTCATGATGACCGGGAAATTTACGGTATCTGAACTGGTTGCTGCATATAAATTATCAAATGATGAAAAACAATTTTTGAGTAAAGTTCAAAAAGCATATGAGAAAAGAGACTTGCATTCGTTTCAAAAAGATGAACTTTATTGTTTTGATGTGGATGTATTATATTGTGTGGAAAAAGTTTACTGTAGTTTGCATGGCAAGATCATAGATGTTTCTAGAGAAAATTTCATAAAGCAAAAAGCTCTTTTACCAATCCAATCGAAAAAAGATCTTGTCGTTAATGGTAAAGATTTAATTCAGTGGGCTGGTGGAAAAGGTGGTCGCTGGGTCGGAGAATGGATTGAAAGAATCGAATATGCGGTCTTGCATGGACACTTAGAAAATCATCTGGATACGATAAAGGAATGGTTTATAAATGACTTTGACAGTGAAAGATAAAGTATTAAAACGATTGCTTGAAGCAAACAGCGAGCCGATTTCTGGTCAAAAGCTTGCCGATGAGTTTGGCATTTCAAGAACTGCAATTTGGAAATATATTAAAGCATTTGAAGAGGAAGGTTATGAAATCGGAACGGTACGAAAAAAAGGCTATTATTTAAAGACCATTCCAGATTTGGTAACGGCAGCGAATATTAAAAAATCTTTACAAACGAAGCATTATGGGCAGGAAATTATTTATTATGAAAGTTGTCAATCCACCCAGCCAATTGCGCATGAACTGGCGCAAAATGGTGCGGAGGATGGCACAGTGGTCATTGCGGAAGAGCAAGTCAAAAGTAAAGGGAGAATGGCACGTCCATGGGCATCTAAAGCCTATAAAGGCATTTGGATGAGCGTCATTACAAGACCCAAATTAGCGCCTCATGAAGCCCCTCAAATGACATTGGTTGCTGCCGTAGCGATTACAAGAGCGATTGAAGAAATAACAGGTTTAACGCCACAAATTAAATGGCCAAATGATTTATTATTAAACGGTAAAAAAATCACCGGTATTTTAACAGAGTTGCAAGCTGATCCAGATTTAGTGAAATCGATTATTATTGGGATTGGTATGAATGTCAATCAAGATGAAACAGATTTTCCAGAAGAATTATCGGATATCGCTACGTCTTTAGGCATTGCGAAAGGTGAGTCGGTTGACCGTGCACAATTGATTGCGGCAGTTTTATATCATCTGGAACATTATACAAATCTGTATGTAACACATGGTTTCAAACCAATTAAACTCTTATGGGAAAGTTATTCGAATACAATTGGACGACAAGTTCGTGCAGTGATGATTCAAGAGACAATTGAAGGAACTGCAATTGGTATTACCGATGAAGGGATGTTGGAACTCCGTTTAGCAGATGGAACAATTCGTGGTGTTTATTCGGGGGATATTGAGTTTAACTAAAGGAGTAGCTTTCACCAAAAGTCGGTAAGGTGCGACATTTGGTGACGCTGCGCCTTTTTTAATGCCTTCAGGTTTTGAAGTATCGGAATTGATAGACAACGAGACGCTTTTTTGCTATAGTAAACAGTGTAGGGCGGTATCATTTGGAGCTGCACCAACATCGTTTGATCATTTCATATAATTAATTCAAATTGATCTGCCTTGATCTTAAAAAAGACAGGGACGGAGGAAACCACATGAGTGTAAACGCAATCCTTCTGTCCATTTGTAGACAGAAGTTTTTTGTATTTATGAATAGGTTTTCTCCCTCGGAAGGAGAAAATAATGAAAACGACAGCAAGTTTTTTAAAGATGAAAAATGAAGGAGAAAAAATTGTTATGTTGACGGCATATGATTATCCGACAGCTAAATTTGCGGAAGAATCAGGCGTCGATGTGATTTTAGTAGGGGATTCTTTAGGGATGGTGGTGCTCGGATTACCATCTACAACAGGTGTAACGGTTGAGGATATGATTCATCACGGAAAAGCTGTTCGAAGAGGTGCTAAAGATACATTTGTCGTGGTCGATATGCCGTTTGGAAGTTATCACGGCTCGTTTGATCGCACATTACAAGAAGCACTTCGTGTTTATCAAGAAACAAATGCGAATGCTTTAAAGCTTGAAGGTGCAGGAGAAGTCATTTCTGCTATACATTTATTGACAGACGCGGGCATTCCGATTGTAGCGCATTTAGGATTGCTGCCGCAGCATGCAGAGGTATTAGGAGGTTATAAAGTACAAGGGAAAACAGCGGAAGCTGCCGCACAATTAATCAATGATGCAAAAGCGGTAGAGCGGGCAGGTGCATGTATGGTTGTTTTGGAATGTATTCCGTATCAGTTGGCACAAAAAGTTTCTAAAGCGCTTACAATTCCGGTAATTGGTATTGGCGCAGGCGTCCAAACAGATGGTCAAGTGCTTGTTTTTCATGATACGGTTCAGTACGGAAGTCATCATATCCCTAAATTTGTAAAACGTTTTTCAAATGCTGGCGAAGAGATTCAAAAAGGTTTAAAAGCTTATGTCTCGGAAGTAAAGAACGGACAATTTCCAGCAGATGAACATCGTTTTGCTATGCAGGAAGAGGAATTAACCGTGCTTTATGGCGGCCAACAAGGTGAAGCATAAAATGAAAGTAATTAATTCAATTCAGCAAATGAAAAAAATGATTCATCGATATAAAAAGCAAGGCGAAACGATTGGGTTTGTGCCGACGATGGGCTATTTACATGAAGGACATTTGGCGCTTGTCAAACAAGCGAAAGAAGAAAATGATTTTGTGGTTATGAGTATTTTTGTGAATCCTGCACAATTTGGTCCGGGAGAAGACTATGAAACATATCCGAGAAATGAGCAAAGAGATTTTGCGCTGGCGACAGAAGCTGGCGTCAATCTTGTTTTTATGCCCGATGTTGTTGAGATGTATCCGCGTGAAAGTACGATTCACATTTCACCTGGCAATCAAGCAAATGCACTTTGTGGGATGTCGCGACCTGGTCATTTTGATGGTGTCTTAAAAGTAATTTTAAAACTTTTTAATATGATAGAGCCAACTCGTTCCTATTTTGGGATGAAAGATGCGCAGCAACTGGCAATTATTGAAACTTTTGTAGAAGATTTTAATTTTAATACTGAGATTAGAAGAGTGCCGACTGTCAGGGAAGCGGATGGTTTAGCGAAAAGTTCTCGAAATGTTCGGCTATCTGCAGAAGAGAGAAATGAAGCACCAATTATTTATCAAGCGTTGACGCTTGGAAAACAAGTTTTTTTAGAAACACAAGACGGGGAAGAAGCTGAAAAGCAGATGCGTCAATTAATTGAAGAAAATAGTTCTGGAAAGATTGATTATATGACTGTACTGGATTATCCTTCGCTCAAAAAATGGACAAGAAGTTCAAGTGAAATCATTTTAGCTTGTGCCGTACAGTTTGAGAAAACAAGATTAATCGACAATATCATACTAAAGATTAAAGGATGAAGCACTATGTTTCGAATGATGATGAATAGTAAATTACACCGTGCAACCGTCACGGAAGCGAATTTAAATTATGTTGGTAGCATTACCATTGATGAAGATTTACTTGATGCAGCGAATATGTATCCGAATGAAAAAGTACAAATTGTCAATAATCATAATGGTGCACGCTTTGAAACATATATTATCGCGGGTGAAAGAGGAAGCGGTATGATTTGTGTCAATGGAGCTGCTGCAAGACTCGTCGAAGAAGGAGATATCGTGATTATCTTGTCTTATGTTTATGTGACAGAACAAGAAGCAAGAACTCATACGCCGACAGTGTTACTGATGAACGAACAGAACCAAATTGAAGAAATCATTCAAGAAGCCCCGCAAATGACGGTGTGACTTGAAAAATAAAGAACGTTCCAAAGTGAGCTATAAGACTTTGGAGCGTTTTTTCGTATGAAGAAAAGATTTTCCTAAGAAAACCAGTCAGCAAAATGATATGATAGATAGGCATACAAAAACGGGAGGCGTGAATAAAGGAGGATTTTAGACTTTATTGAGTGCCTCATGATATAATTTCGAATAGCATTGATAACAGGAAGTTGATGATTGAATGAATACAAAAACTTATGCGGTTGTCGATTTAGAAACGACAGGTCATTCTTCTCGTAAAGGGGACCGGGTCATTCAAATCGCGATCGTTCTCATAAAAGATCGTGAAGTTATTAAACGGTATACGAAATTTGTGAATCCCGGTCAAAAAATTCCGCCGTTTATTCGAGAGTTAACGAATATTTATGATGAAGATGTAAAAAACGCACCAATATTTGAAGAGATTGCCGAAGAAGTAAGAGAATTATTGGAAGGTACAATCTTTGTTGCGCATAACACTGCATTTGACTTGCCATTTTTACAAAGTGAGTTTGCTCGTTGTGGCGTTCCGAAGTGGTATGGTCAAGAAATTGATACGGTAGAGTTATCTAAAATCGTCTTTCCATCTTTACCGAGCTATCGACTTCAAGACATTTCAGAAGCGCTAAATATATCTCTTCCGGCTGCGCATAGAGCGGATGATGATGCAGAAGCAACGAGTGAATTATTACAGCGAAGTATTGAGAAACTGCATACGCTTCCGGTTGAAACCTTGGAGTTATTACATCGTAGATCATTTAAATTAAAATCTGATTTGGCAGGATTATTTTATGCAGTGTTGAAAAACATTCGACATAAAAGGCCTATCGAAATGTATGAAAAATATCGCGGCATTCCTTATAAAAAAATTCAAAAGACAAAACAACGTACAGAGGCAAAAGTTTCATATCCAAGCGATGTAGAAGCGAAAGTTGCAGCTTTTAAACCGGTCTTTCCGAAGTTCGAAAAGCGCGTTGCACAATTTGAATTTATGGATACAGTTTTAGAAACACTTGATAGTCGAACGGAGATTACGGCAGAAGTACCAACTGGAATCGGGAAAACTTTTGCTTATTTATTGCCCGCAGCGATACATGCGATTGAACAAAAAAAGCCCGTTGTCATTAGTACGTATACCAATTATTTAGTCGATAAAATTGTGACAAGCGAAATGAATAAAATTAGTGAAACCATTCAAATGCCGCTAACGTCAGCAGTACTAAAGGGAAAAGAGCATTATATTTCTCTTAGGAAGTTTGAAGAATTATTAACTTTATCCGAGCAATCTTATGACGAAACTTTTACCATCATGCAAATTCTCGTTTGGTTAACCGAAACGACAACGGGTGATTTAGGTGAATTAACATCGACGGGCGGTGGACAATTATTTATCGATCGCATTCGTAATCGTTCTGGACGATTGACGGAAGAAGAAAAGGCAGCGGATTATTTTACGAAACATTTAACAGCTGCCAAGCATGCAGATTTTATCATTACAAATCACGCGATGCTTTTATCGGATATTGGGCGGAAAACACCAATCTTTGAAGGGATTTCAGGCTTAATTGTCGATGAAGCACATCAATTTGCGCATACGGCAGCAAAGTTTAAAGAAACGGTCTTTTCTTACACGACTTGGAAATATATTATGGGCCAGCTTGGATCAAATGGAGAAGACCAGTTACTGCCCGCAATCCTTACCTTATCGAATCATTTAGGTGAGTCACAAGGCGTTGAGACGAGGTTGTCGACTTTATTTGACCGACTTTCTGTACGGTTTGATGATGTGACGAACCGGTTGGCATATGATGAGCCGTCAAAAGAACGACGACAAGGGAAACGTAGACTGCATTTGCTAAGTGCATTTACAATAGAACCTCGCCAATTTGAAGCTGTTTCGCTGGCGATGCATGCTTATTTGGATGAAGCGGAAGGATTAGGAAGAAGATTAGCCGCCCATATTTCTGATTTAACGAAAAGTGAACAGGCTTTAGTGAAAGAGTGGACTTACTGGGTGCGCGAATTAAAAATAAAAGCTGGCGAATGGGTCGAACTCTTCTTAGAGCGGGATGATGACGATTTTGCGGTTTGGATTGAAAAAGCCCAGCGTAGTTTGCCGAGCAGTTTACTGGCAATTCGTCATCCGCTTGACAGTTCAGCGGTCATTCAAAAGTTAACCGAGAAACTGAAAGCACAATCGATTGGCATCATTTGGACATCGGGGACGATGACAGTTGGCGATAAAACGAAGTATATTCCAGAACAATTGGGATTAGCTGACACTGTGCCTCTCTATGTATTCGATGCACCAACTGATTTTTATGCGGGCGCGAAAATGTATATTATAAATGACATGCCGAATATTCAGCAAGTGTCCCAATCAGATTATATTACGGAAGTTGCGCATACAGTCGTTGAAACAGCGATGGCAACAGGCGGGCGCTTATTTGTTTTATTTACCTCAAAAGATATGTTGAGAAAAACGTATGATTTAATCATCGACAGTGAGCAATTAGAGGAATACGCTTTATTTGCCCAAGGTATTTCCGGAGGCAGTCGAATGAAATTATTAAAATCCTTCCATCAATTCAATCAATCCGTATTATTTGGAACGAGTAGTTTTTGGGAAGGGGTAGATGTGCCGGGGGATGCATTATCTGCTGTGATTGTTGTTCGTTTACCATTTACATCACCTGAAGATCCAGTATTTAAAGCACGAGCGAAAAAATTGGCTTTAGACGGTAAAAATGCATTTGAAGAATATGCTTTACCTGAAGCAGTCATGCGAATACGACAAGGTTTTGGTCGACTGATTCGTTCTTCAAAAGACCGAGGTGCATTTATTATTTTAGATCGACGTATTGAAACGAAATCATACGGGGCACAGTTTACGAATGCTTTGCCAAATATTAAAATACAAAGTGTATCGTCAGAAGTGATGGTGAAAGAACTCGAAAATTGTTATAATAAATCTACTGAGGAAAAATGACTTGGAAAGTTTTAGGACGTGACTAACATGTTAAATTGGATTAAATTTATTTCCGTGTTTCTCTTAACGCTCATGACCGTCATGGCGATTACGATTTTTTATAGTGCGCATAAACCGATGGCGAATGAGCAAGAACAGGCAGTGGAAAAAGCAGTTCGTTCCGGGCAAATTCAATCAGTACAGGAAGTTCAACCCTATAATGGGACTTCAACGATCATGACAGTTTTTGGGGAAAATAAAGCGGGTGAAAACATCGCCGTTTTTGTACAAAATACTGAAGAAGATCAGTTTCCGGAAGTAAAATTATCGGACGGAATTTCTGCGGAAAAAGCAATGAATGCTGTATTAAAAGAACAAAAAGTAACAAAAGTTTTACATGTTTCTTTAGGACTTGAAGATGGCGAACCTATTTGGGAAGTTGCCTTTAAAAATGAACATGGTAAATTAAATTATGTGTACATCCAATTTAAGGATGGCGAATGGTCAAAAAGAATTTTGAATTTATAGGGAGAGATGGAATTGAATAATCGTTTAGCTACTCGAGTAAATACGTTAACACCTTCAACAACTTTAGCAATTACAGCAAAAGCAAAAGAAATGAGAGATGCTGGAATCGATGTCATCGGGCTAGGCGCAGGGGAACCCGATTATAATACACCAGAAAACATTTTAGAAGCTGCCATTACTTCGATGCATGAAGGAAAAACGAAATATACACCATCAGGCGGTTTAGTGGAATTAAAAGATGCAATCATTGAGAAATTAAAAAGAGATCAACAGCTTACATATACGCGCGATGAAATTTTAGTTGGCGTCGGTGCGAAACATGTGCTGTATACATTATTCCAAGTCCTTTTAAACGATGGTGACGAAGTAATCATTCCATCTCCATATTGGGTCAGTTATCCTGAACAAGTAAAATTAGCGGGCGGCGTTCCGGTACATATTGAAGGAACAACTGAAAATGATTTTAAAGTGACTGCAAAACAAATTGCAGAAGCAGTTACAGCGCGTACAAAAGCGATTATCTTGAATTCACCAGGAAATCCAACTGGGATGATTTATACGAAATCTGAACTTGAAGAAATTCTTGAAGTGTGTCAGAAAAAAGATATTTTAATCGTATCGGATGAAATCTATGAGAAATTAATTTACCATGGTAAAGAACATATTTCACCAGCACAATTATCGGATGATGGAAAAGCGCGTACGCTAATTATTAACGGTGTTTCCAAATCACATTCTATGACGGGATGGAGAATTGGTTATGTTGCGGGAGACCGTACAATTGTTAAAGCAATGACAAACTTAGCGAGTCACTCGACTTCTAACCCGACGACAACGGCACAATATGCGGCGATTGAAGCGTATAATGGTCCACAAACAGCGGTTGAGACAATGCGTCAAGACTTTGAGTCAAGACTTGATAGAGTGTATCCGCAAATCGCAGCAATCCCAGGTTTCCATGTGTTAAAACCTGATGGCGCATTTTATTTATTGCCAGATGTGACAGAAGCGTTGGCGAAAACGGGCTTTGACACAGTCGATGCATTTGCGACTGCTTTATTGACTGAAGCAAATGTTGCAGTGATTCCTGGGTCAGGTTTTGGTTCACCAAATACAATTCGTTTGTCTTATGCAACATCGATTGAGTTGATTGAAGAAGCGATTCGTCGCATTCATCAGTTCGTAAAAGAAAACTGGAAAGAGTAAAGCGCAGCATCATTCATTGATGGGCGGATAATTTTGGAGGTTATTATGAAAACAATTATGATTCATGAAATGGCAGACCATGTCGGCGAAACAGTACGTATCGGCGGATGGCTGGCAAATAAACGTTCAAGCGGTAAAATCGCATTTTTACAACTACGTGACGGTTCAGGTTTCGTCCAAGGGGTCGTTGTGAAAGAAACAGTTGGCGAAGAGATTTTTAAAACGGCAAAAAGTATGTCACAAGAAACATCATTCTATGCAATCGGTGAAGTTGTGGTAGATGAAAGATCATCATTCGGTTTTGAATTACAAGTATCGGATGTACAAGTAATCAAAGAAGCGATTGATTATCCGATTACACCGAAAAACCACGGAACAGAATTTTTAATGGACAACCGTCATTTATGGTTACGTTCACGTAAACAACATGCGGTAATGAAAGTTCGTGACGAGATCATTCGT
>CANSAF010000066.1 GCA_947644645.1 uncultured Sporosarcina sp.
TAGAAAAATAAAGGGTTTTGAGAGAGAAAGAGGGACGGAACATGACAGGTCGTTTTTAATGGAAGAACAGCAATGATTACAGGTGGGAGTCGTGGAATTGGTCGCTCAATCGCGGAGCAGTTTGCGAAGGAAGGTGCCAATATTGCGATGATCGATGTAAATGAAGAAGCATTAAATGAAACAGCAGAACAATTTAAAAGTGAAGGATATAGAGTCTATGCAAAAGTAGCGAGTGTTACAGAACGCGCTGAAATTGAAGGGGCAATGGCGGAAATTCACGAACAATTTGGTTCGATTGATGTGTTGGTGAATAATGCAGGCGTGATTCGCGATAATTTATTATTTAAGATGTCGGATGATGATTGGGAAATGGTCATGGACGTTCATTTAAAAGGTGCATTTTACGCTTCACGTGCAGCACAGGTGTATATGACGAAAAATAATTATGGACGAATCATTAATATTTCCTCTACATCGGCGCTTGGAAATCGTGGGCAATCGAATTATTCGACTGCTAAAGCTGGTTTACAAGGATTAACCAAAACACTAGCGATTGAACTTGGAAAGTTTGGCATTACCGCAAATTCAGTCGCACCGGGTTTTATTGAAACAGATATGACAAAAGCAACGGCAGAACGGATTGGTATTCCTTTTGAAGCACTTGTGGAAGCGAGTGTTAGTCAAATTCCTGTCGGTCGAAGTGGAAAACCTGAAGACATTGCCAATGCGGTTTTATTTTTTGCAGATGAAAAGTCTTCGTTTGTCAGTGGACAAGTGCTTTATGTCGCAGGAGGACCGAGAAATTAAGGGGGAGAACAATATGTTGAAAAATGCAATTGGTAAACGTTCAAGAGTCATGAAAAATACAGTTGAAAAAGGTGCAGTTAAAAAGTTTGCGGAAGCAATCGATGATTTATCACCGAATTATGTGGATGAAGAATTTGGAAAGCAGTCTCGATTTGGACGAAATATTGCGCCGCCGACATTTCCGGTGACGTTTGAGTTCGAGGCGATAGACGAACTGAAATTACCGTCAAAAGGACTGATTCACGGTGAACAATCATTCCATTATAAGCGCCCATTATTTGTGGGAGAAGATGTCAATTGTTTTGCAGAAGTGAAGGATTATTATGAGAAAACGGGTAACTTCGGGAAAATGGGTTTTCTCGTCATTGCTCGATCAGGCTTGGATGCCAATGATGATCTCATTTTCACAGAAGAACGAGTTATTATTATTAACGAAGAAGTTCGAAAGGGGATGCTCGTATGACGACATTAACAGCGTTACAAGTAGGTTCGGAATTGGAAAATATTACGCTGAGTCCTGTTACGCGTTTAGATTTAATTAAATATGCGGGCGCTTCTGGAGATTTTAATCCCATTCATACGATTGATGAGGAAGCAGAAAAAGCAGGGCTTCCAGGGATTATTGCGCATGGTATGTGGACGATGGGCAATCTTGCAAAACTTTTTACCCCTTATGTAGCGGAAGGCTTTATAGAAAACTATTCGATTAGATTTAGAGGTATGGTATTTCTTGGAGATGTCATTACATTAAAGGCAAGATTAGTAGAAGAGAAAGAAAAGCAGTTAACTTTTGAAGTAATTGCGCTTAATCAGCATGAAAAAGAAGTTGTGAAAGGTCAAATTGACTTCGTTTTAATTTAACGGAATTTTTGGTTTAAAGTTTTCTTAAAATCATAAAAAGGGTGATTTGATGAATAGAGATGCGGTAATTGTATCAGCTGTACGAACGGCAATTGCAAGGCAGGGCGGGGCACTTGCAACTGTTCCAGCACATGTATACGGAGCTGAAGTGATTAAAGAAGCATTAGGTCGTATAAATTTATCGGCGGATCAAGTGGATGATGTTATGTTAGGGAATGTGTTAAGCGGTGGCGGAAATATTGCAAGATTAACCGCTTTAGAAACGGGGCTTTCTATGGAATTACCTGGGTTAACGGTTGACCGTCAATGCGGTTCGGGCATTAATGCCATTACTTTAGCAGCGCAAGCGATTTGGGCTGGGGACGGAGATGTATTTATTGCAGGTGGTGTTGAAAGTATGAGCCGTGCGCCTTATTTAATGGAACGTCCTGAAAGAGCTTATCATGCTGCACCACCGCGTTTTAAAAAATCTCAGTTATCACCTCCTTCAATTGGAGACCCACCAATGGGGATTACTGCAGAAAATTTAGCAAAACAGTATGAAGTGAGCCGTGAAGAGCAAGATGAGTTTGCTTTTCAAAGTCAAATGAAAATGAAGCGGGCAATGGAAGAGGGACGATTCGACACACAAATTGTCCCTATTCAAGTTCCTGTTCGAAAAGGAGAGCCGATTGTTTTTAAAGTAGATGAACATCCTCGACCTGGGACAACGAAAGAAGCTTTAAATAAATTACCTGCTGTATTTTTAGAAAACGGTACAGTTACAGCCGGGAGTAGTTCAGGATTAAATGATGCGGCAGCTGCTGTTGTTGTCATGTCTAGAGAGAAAGCAGACTCGCTCGGGATTCAACCATTAGCTGTTATTCGTGCGCAAGCTGTTGCGGGCGTCGATCCAAATATTATGGGCATTGGTCCAGTACCTGCTACAGAAAAAGTATTAGAAAAAGCTGGTCTCCAGTTGGAAGATATAGACATTATCGAACTCAATGAAGCATTTGCAGCACAAGTCATTGCTTGTAATCGCGAGTTAAAAATGGATTTAGAAAAAGTCAATGTAAACGGAGGAGCGATTGCACACGGCCATCCGCTTGGTGCAACTGGAGCGATTTTAATGACAAAAGCGATTTATGAGTTAGAACGCTCTAATGGAAAATATGCCCTAATCACGGCTTGTATTGGCGGTGGGCAAGGAATTGCGACAATTATCGAACGCGCGTAAGGAGGATTTCAAATGACGGAAACTCATGTTTATGTACGTTATTGTGAGACCGATGCCGCCGGTCATGTCAATAATACAAGTTATTTTTATTATTTTGAAGAAGGTCGTATGAAATTTTTTGAAACAATTGGCTTTAAGTCAGGTGAACGTGCTGTTGATTTTATCGTTGCTCGAACTGAATGTGATTTTTTAGCCCAGTCCTACGCTGGGCAAACACTTTCAGTTACGACTGATGTTGCAAATATTGGGACGAAAAGTTATCAAATTTCACATGAGATTAAAAATCACGACACTGGAGAATTAATTGCAAAAGGGAGTGCTGTGATTGTCTGCTTTGATTTTGAAAGTCAACAGACCGTGAACATTCCTACACATTTGCGTGAGCAGTTGATCGGTCATATGAAAGCTGTGAAGGAGGTTTAACATGAAGACAGCGATTCGTGAAGAGATAGAACTTTTAAGAAAAAGTGTTCGAAATTTCATTCAAAATGAAGTCGAACAAGTGGCAATGCAAATCGAAAAGGAAAATCTTATTCCTAAGCGAGTAGTAGAACTGTCAAAAGAAATGGGGTTATTTGGTTTAAGTATTCCTGAAGCATACGGTGGACTTGGTTTAAATATGGTTGAAAAATGTATGCTTTATGAAGAAATTGGCGCTACACATAAAGGAACACCATATATAGGAGATTCCAATACAGAAGTTGGCCAACAACCTATTGAACAATATGGTAGTGAACTTGGCATGGGCATTACTGCAGAAAATGTTGCGAAGAAATTTCATATTTCAAGAGAAATCCAGGATGTATTCGCCTTTAGAAGTCAGAATCATGCAAAAATACCGATTGAAAAAGGATATTTTCGAGATGAAATTGTTCCCGTTGAAAAAATGGTAAAGAAAAAGCGGCAGTTGTTGGTCGAAGATGAACATCCACGACCAAATACGAAGCTGGAGAAGCTTCAACAATTGTCTCCCGTTTTTCAACAAGGTGGAACTGTCACAGCGGGAAATGCATGTGGACGTAATGATGGTGCGGCAGCGGTTTTACTAATGACAGAGGAAAAAGCAAAAATATTAAATTTACCTGCGATTGCAAAAGTGATTGATTGGACAACGGTTGGCGTAGATCCAAGAGTGATGGGCATCGGACCTGTGCCGGCGATTCAAAAATTACTAGAAAGAACAAATTTATCATTAGAAGAAATTGATTTATTTGAAATTAATGAAGCTTTTGCGGCACAAGCAGTTGCTGTTCAAAGAGAACTTAATATTCCAGAGGAAAAATTAAATGTCAATGGTGGTGCAATTGCGCTCGGTCATCCAGTTGGTGCGACAGGTACAAGGATTGTTGTCACGCTAATGCATGAGTTAAAACGAAGAAATGTTAAATATGGTATTGCTTCACTATGCGTGGGTGGCGGTCAAGGAATGGCGATTTTGATTGAGAATATTTACGACAAATAATCCTTATGAAATCTTCTGAAGAATATTAAATGATACATTTTACCCAAAAATAGTGGAATACATTTACTGATTAATTAAGGAGGAGCAATCTGTGAAAAAAACAATCGAAACCGTAACTGGAACAATCGCAATTGAAGATATGGGGAAAACTTTAATCCATGAACATTTCGTCTTTGGTTACCCGGGCTATAGTGGGGATGTAACGATTGGACCGTTTAATAAAAAAGAAGCGGTACGAGTCGGCGTTGAAGCTGCAAAAGCTGTGATGCAATATGGTGTGAAAACAGTTGTTGACCCAACGCCTAATGAGTGCGGTCGAAATCCAGAAGTTTTAAAAGAAATATCCGAAGCGACGGGGCTCCAAATTATTTGTGCAACGGGCTATTACTACGAAGGTGAAGGAGCAACGACTTATTTTAAATTCCGTCACTCGCTTGGTTCTGCAGAGAAAGATATATATGAAATGTTTATGACTGAAATTGAAAAAGGAATTGCAAATACTGGAATTCGCCCGGGTGTGATTAAACTTGCTTCCAGTAAAGATGAAATTACACCGTATGAAAAGATGTTTTTCGATATTGCCGCTCGTGTACATAAAGAGACGGGCATTATGATTTTAACCCATACACAAGAAGGAACGATGGGACCTGAACAAGCTGAATTATTAACGAGTGCGGGTGTTAATCCGAAAAGCATTGTGATTGGTCATATGTGTGGGAATACCGATTTAGATTATCAAAAACGAACACTTGAAACAGGTGTGAAAATTGGTTTTGATCGATTTGGTATTCAGAAATTAGTCGGAGCACCGATGGATGAAGAACGAATTGAAACGTTGCTACAGTTAATCGAAGAAGGCTATGAAAATCAAATTATGCTGTCCCATGATTCGATTACGCATTGGCTAGGGCGCCCGCTCGAAATGAGTGATGAGTTAGCAAGTTTAATCCAACACTGGCATCCGACACATTTATTTGAAAATATTGTACCGGCTTTAGAAGAAAAAGGTGTATCAAAAGAAAAAATCGATACGATGTTTTATTTATAAAAAGGAGGCGGTGAAATTGAAAGAAGTACTTAGAAAAAGTTGGCCGAAAGATGTTTCGGGGAAACTAAATTATCGTTTAGGTGAGCAGCCATTACATGAATATTTAAAACAAAACGCGGTAGATTATCCTGAAAAAACTGCCTATAACTTTTATGGCAGAGAAATTTCGTGGCAAGAACTGCATGAGATGGCATTGAAGTTTGCTGCATTTTTGAACACTAAAGGAATGAAAAAAGGAAGTCATATTGCGTTATATATGCAAAATAGTCCGCAGTATTTAATCGGTCATTATGCGATTCAAATGATTGGTGGTGTCGTCATTCCGTTAAACCCAATGTATAAGCGAACTGAACTTGACTATATGATCAACGAAGCAGAAATCGAAGTCATTATTTGCGGGCAGGAACTTTACGGGCAAATTAACCCAGAATTGTCGACACTCCAGTTTATTGTGACAACAAATTATGCAGATTTATTGCCACAAGATCCCGTATTATCTATTCCAGCCGAATTAACAGTGAAGAAAGAAACGATTTCGGGTACTTATGATTTATTGGAAGCAATTGAAACGAGCGAGCCGTTAACTGAACGAGTTGAAATCAATCTTTGGGAAGATGTTGGCTTAATGGTTTTTACTTCGGGTACAACAGGAAGACCAAAAGCGGCAATGTTAACCTATGGCAATGCGCTTTTTAAGACAGCTGCTGCCGCACAAAGTTATCTTGTTAATGAAGAAGATACGACATTAGCAACTGCACCATTTTGTCATATTGCAGGGATGTTAATGGGGGTGAATTTACCCGTTTATAGTGCTTCAACTTGCATTATGTTCACAAGATTTGATCCGGGTGCAGTGATTGATGCGATTGAGCGTTATAAAGTGAGTAAATTATATACAGTTGCGCCGATGAATGTGGCAATACTTCATTATCCTGGTGTGGAAAAAAGAGATTTAACGTCTTTGAAACTCAATTTTGCAACAAGTTTTGGGATGAATGTCGATGAAAAACTAGCAAATGCTTGGAAGAAACTAACAGAAGGATGTTTGCTTTGTGAAGCTGCTTACGGATTAAGTGAAACACATACTTCTGATACGTTTATGCCGATTGATCAAATTAAACATGGTTCATGTGGTATCGCAACATTTGATACAGAATTACGCGTGATAGATTTATTAACTGGGGAAGATTTACCACCCGGGGAACAAGGGGAAATTGTGATTAAAAGTCCTGGTGTTTTTAAAGCTTATTATAAGCGTCCTGATGCGACAGAAGAAACTTTAAAAGATGGTTGGGTGCATACAGGAGATATCGGCGTGATCGATGAAGATGGCTATATATATTTTAAAGGACGTACAAAGGAAATGATCAAATCATCTGGTTTTAGTGTGTTTCCGGAAGATGTTGAAGCAATTATGAGTGAACATGAAGCGGTCGCGCAAATTGCGGTCATTGGTGTGCCCGATGAAATCAGAGGAGAAAATGTTAAAGCATTTATCGTTTTAAAAGAATCGCATAAAGATCAAATTACATCAGATGAAATGATTGTTTGGGCGAAAGAGAGAATGGCGGCTTATAAATATCCAAGAGAAATTGTATTTATGGACGCATTACCTGCCACAAGTTCCGGTAAAATTCTTAGAAGACTTTTGAAAGAGTGATAATTTCTGTGTGAAGAGGAGAAAAATATGGAAAAAGTAATTAAAGATTTATTGGTTAAAAAGGAAAAAGCGAAATTAGGCGGTGGACCAGAGAAAATCGCCAAACAACATGAACTAGGACGTTATACTGCGAGAGAACGAATTGATAGATTGGTTGACGAAGGGAGTTTTTTAGAGTTAGGTTTACTCGCGCATTCCGATCAACCTGGCAGTGAAGGAAAAAGTGCTGGGGATGGGGTTGTCACTGGATTAGCGAAAGTAGATGGACGACCGGTTGTTATACAAGCTGCGGATGCGACAGTTTTTGCGGGCACAGAAGGAATGGTTTATTTCCGGAAAGTAAGAGCGATTCATGAGTTTGCGATTAAAAGAGGATTGCCTTTTATTAATTTAATGGAAGGCGGCGGGCTGCGGATGCCTGACGGGATGGGCTCAGACGGCATTAGCCAAATGCTTTTTCCACAAGAATTACTGACTCATCACCGAGAAGTCCCAATGATTACGGCTGTAATGGGCACGAGTTTTGGTGGACCTACTTGGACAGCTGTCTCTTCTGATTTTGTGACGCAAGTAAAAGGAACTGCAATGGCAATTGCTGGTCCGCGTATGCTTGAAATTGCAACAGGTGAAAAAGTTTCCAATGAAGAACTAGGCGGTTGGGAAGTGCATGCGGAAGAAACGGGACAAGTTGAAACATTTGTGGAAAGTGAAGAAGAAGCGATCAAACAGATTAAACAATTTTTATCCTATATGCCCCATCATGCAGGAGAAGAACCAGCTTTAAAAGAAACGACAGATGATCCAGCACGCCAATTGGAAAAAGTAGTGGAACTTGTGCCCACGAGACAAAAGCGCGCTTATAATATGAAAAAAGTCATTGAGGAAATTGTAGATGATGGGATTTATTTTGAATTAAAGGCGACATATGGTCAGGCGCTTATTACAACTTTGGCAAGGATTGATGGAAGAGTTGTTGGGATTATCGCCAATAATCCGATGAAATTTGCGGGTGCGGCAGGTGCAAAAGAGTGCGAAAAAGCGACTGATTTTATTGTTTTATGTGACTCTTATCATATCCCACTCATCTTTTTACATGATACACCGGGTTTTCGTGTTTCAAAAGATGCTGAAAAATTAAAAATGCCAACCAAAATTATGGTTTGGAACCAAGCCCTTGCACAATCTACGGTTCCTAAAATATCTGTCGTCATTCGTAAAAGTATCGGTGCAGCTTATGGGAATATGTGTGGACCAACGATGGGCGCTGATTTTGTTGTTGCATGGCCAACCGCGGAAATTAATTTCACAGGACCAGAAGTCGGGATTAATGTCGTTTACGGACAACAAATTCGGACAGCAGAAAATCCAGATGAAAAGCGTACTAGATTACTGGAAGAATGGGGATTCGATGCATCGGCTTATAAAGCTGCGGGAAAATATTTAATCGATGATGTCATTGATCCAAGAAATACAAGAAAGTTTTTAGCCGACACATTATCATTTGCATGTCATAAGAACGGTGCTAAAAGTGAAAGGAAATTGGCGAATTGGCCGACGGGGTATTAATAAAAAAGGAGAGAGTTCTATGACAATTAACCAAGAAACTCATTTAGAATCACGTATTGAGGCGGGTATTATGCATCTAACTTTAAATCGTCCTGAAAGTTTAAATGCGTTTAGTCCGGACATGATGGCGCGTTTAAAAGAAGCGCTTCAAACTGCAAAAGAAGACGAAGCGGTTCGTGTCATTGTCTTATCAGGAGCAGGTCGTGCATTTAGTGCAGGCGGCGATGTGAAAACGATGGGCACAAGCGATGCTTTAGAAACGTATACACATATTGGTAAATTAAATGAACTAATTCTCGCGATGAGAGATTTGGAAAAGCCAATCATTGCAGCTGTTCATGGTTTTGCGGCAGGTGCGGGATTTAATTTAGCTTTAGCTTGTGATTTAATTTTGGCTGCTGAAGGAAGTAAATTTATTATGAGTTTTTCAAATGTCGGACTTATTTCTGATGGCGGCGGATCGTATTTTTTACCAAGACAAATTGGTTTGAATCGTGCAAAAGAGTTACTTTTTAATGCAGAACCACTCGTGGCACAGGAAGCCCATCAGTTAGGCATAGTCAATCATATTTATCCATTAGAGGAATTTGAAGAGAAAGTGAAAGAATATGCATTTAAACTCGCTCAAGGACCTATAACAGCTTATGGATTTATTAAAAAGATTACAAATCAATCATTGACTTCTAATTTAGAAGAAATACTTGAGCAAGAACGAATTATTCAAGCGACACTTGTTTCGACGAAAGACCATAAAGAAGGCGTTCGAGCATTTCAGGAAAAGAGAATTCCGAAATTTAACGAGTAAGGACGTGAGTAAATGCGATTAAAAAATAAAATAGCGGTTATTACAGGTGCAGGTGGCGATATTGGAAAAGCCATTGCTGATAGATTTTCAGAAGAAGGTGCGATTGTCATTGCTTCCGATATCGGACTAGATGCAGGAAAGTCCACGATAGAATCATTAGTGGAAAATGGCGCGGAAGCACAGTTTATCCAAACAGATATTACGAACCCAGCTGATGTGGAAGCGCTGATGAAAAAAGTGAAAGAACAATATGGACGTATAGATATTTTATGTAATAATGCAGGCGTGAACAGCGATGAGAAAAAGCTCCCTGATGTCTCTTTCGAGGAATGGCAACAGGTAGTCGATGTCAATATGACAGGGGTATTTTTAGGGATGAAATATGCGATTCCACATATGAACTCGGGCAGCTCAATTGTCAATGTAGCAAGCATTGCTGGCATTAAAGGGCAAAAATTAGTAGCCGCTTATTCAGCGTCAAAGAGTAGTGTTATCGCTTTAACAAAAACAGCTGCCACCGAGTTTGGGAGACAAAATATTCGTGTCAATGCGGTTGCGCCGGGCATTATTGATACGAAAATGGTCGATTCTTGGCGAGCGTTGGATAAATGGGAAATTTTATCGACCGCAAATGCTTTAAGAAGAATCGGACAGCCGAAAGAACTTGCGAATGCGATTCTTTTCTTAGCATCCGATGAATCCTCGTATATTACTGGAGAAACAATCGTCATTGACGGAGGAACATTAAACTTATAAGTAAGGGTAGGGATTTGTATGAAAAACACAGCACATTTTGCCTATTGGCCGCCGAAATTAACGAAAACTTTAACGGTACCAGAAACAACGATTATTGATAATTTAGTCATATCAGCTAAAAAATATCCCACTAAAACAGCGATTCAATATTATGGTACATCGATTTCATATCGGACGCTTTTACAACAATCCGAACACTTGGCGGGTTATTTAGAGAAGGAATTAAAAGTTTCTAAAGGTGATCATGTTTTATTATTTATGCAAAACTCACCGCAATATTTGATTAGTTTGTTTGCAATTTTACGAAGAGAGGCAGTGGTTGTACCAATTAACCCGATGAGTACGACAGAGGATTTACGATTCTTTGTGAATGACGGAAATATCCAGCATGCATTAGTCGGACAAGAGTTATTTCCGAAAATAGCACCTTTACAAGAAGAAAATCAGCTTGAAAATATTATCGTTGCGACTTATTCAGAATATGCAACACCCGAGCATGCATTAAGTACGATTCCACCTGAAGTACAATTGGCTGCTGAAAGTTTTCCAGATGCAATTTCTTTTAAAGAAGCAGTCGCTAAAGGAATTGAGCCGTCGGATTATCATGGGAAAAGTGAAGATACGATTTTTATTCCGTATACATCTGGTACGACAGGGCTTCCAAAGGGCTGTGTGCATACGAACAAAACAATTCAAGCGAATGTTGTCAGTGCTATTCATTGGATGAACTGCACTTCTAATCTTGTCACTTTAACAACATTACCATTATTTCATGTAACGGGCATTCTTCATAGTGCGTTGGCGCCTCTATCAGTAGGGGGAGAGCTTGTCTTGTTAACGCGTTGGGACCGTGATTATGCTGGCGCAGCGATTGAGAAATATCAATGTAATCATTGGATTAATATTAGTACGATGCTGATTGACTTTTTATCGAATCCAAAATTAAAAGAGTATGATCTTTCATCACTAGAAATTGTAGGGGGTGGCGGTGCGCCGTTACCTGAAGCAGTCGGCAATCATTTAAAAGAGTTGACGGGAATTACGTATATGGAAGGGTATGGATTATCAGAAACAATTTCACATACTCATTTTAATCCGTGGCATCGCCCAAAATTACAATGTTTAGGGATTCCGGCTTTTGATGTGGATGCACGTGTCTACGATAATGCGACTGAAACAGAGCTGGGACCCAACGAAGAAGGAGAATTAATTGTTTCGGGTCCACAAGTGTTTAAAGGTTATTATCACCAGCCGGAAGAAACTGAAGCAAATCATATTGTCATCGATGGCAAGCGGTTTTTTAAGACGGGTGATATCGTTAAAATGGATGAAGAAGGCTATTTCTTCATCGTTGATCGGCTAAAAAGAATGATTAATGCGGCGGGATATAAAGTTTGGCCAACTGAAGTCGAATCGATTTTATATAATCATCCTGCAGTGCAACAAGCTGTTGTCGTTCGTGCACCAGATGAATTGCGGGGAGAAACAGTGAAAGCATTTGTGATTTTAAAGGAAGATTACAAAGGAAAAACGACGGAAGAAGAAATTATTGAATGGTCGAAAGGACAAATGGCTGCATATAAATATCCACGAATTGTGGAATTTAGAGAGTCATTTCCAACGACAGCGAGCGGGAAAATTTTGTGGAGAAAATTACAAGCCGAATAAAGTAAAAGATGAGACTGTCCAATAGTTTTGCTATGGGACAGTCTCATCTTTTTTCACGAATTTGCTTGAGCGAAAGGGTTTGGCTTTCTTCCTTGTAAAGGATTTGTTTGTTCGATTGCTAGTCCTGCATTTAAAATTTTTGCTTCTCCGAATGCAGGTCCCATAATTTGAAGACCAATTGGTAAATTACCTTTAAATCCACATGGAAGTGAGAGTGCTGGGATTCCCGTCAAATTTGCAGGACCCGTTAAGCGAATAATATTTGTGACGGCGTCGACTTGTTCACCGTTTAAATTTGCAAAATGATCCCCGATTGTTGTCGGTGCAATTGGTAAGGTTGGTGAAATAAGAATATCGACTTTTTCAAATGCTTTTTGGAAATCGCTTTTTAATTGTCTTCTCACTTGTTGTGCTTGTAAATACTCGACAGCAGATGGCAATGCACCTAATTCAAAAAAGAGTCGAATGTCATCGCCAAAATCATCCGGTCGATTTTTTAAATTCGTATGGTGAATAGCTGAAGCTTCAGTGGCAAAGCTAATCAGTTCTGCCCATTCTGCATATTGTAAACTTGGGATTTTGACAGTTTCCACTTTTGCCCCTTGATCTACTAAATGTTGAATGGAAGCTTTCACAAGTTGATGAATGTCATCGTCAATTTGATTGAAAAAGTAATCTTCATTAATTCCAATGACTAAATCTTTTACATCACCCGTTACTTTCGATAAATAATTAGTACTCGGTGCGTTGACAGATGTCGGATCGAGTAGGTCAAATCCGGCAATGATATCCAGTAATCCCGCAGCATCTTTCACAGTTTTAGTCATCGGACCGACATGATCTAATGACCAAGAAAGTGGAAAACTTCCATACTTACTGACAAGCCCATGAGTTGGCTTTAAACCAACGATTCCACAAGCTGAAGCTGGGATGCGTACAGAACCTGCTGTATCTGTTCCAAGTGATGCTACGCTAGAACCAATCGCAACGGCAGCACCAGACCCGCCACTTGATCCTCCTGGGATTTTATCCAGATCCCAAGGGTTTCGAACAGCACCGTAATGTGGATTATCATTTGTTACGCCAGAAGCATACTCATGCATACTTAGCTTTCCCGTTAAAACAACTCCGGCTTCTTGGAGCTTTTTCACAACAGTTGCGTCATAAGTAGGTCTAAAATCTTTATGAATTTTAGATGACATCGTTGTGATTTTATCTTGCACGTAAATATTATCTTTTATCGCCATTGGAATGCCGTGATAAAGTCCGCGATACTGCCCATTTAAAATTTCTTGTTCCGCTTTTTCAGCCGCTTGTAAGGCATCTTCTTGATAAATATCCATATAGGCATTGATTTTTGATTGGCCTTGTTCCGCTTGTTGTAAGACTTCTTTTGTTAATTCTACAGGAGAAATGGATTTCGTTTCGAGTAAGGGTGCAAGTTCTAAAGCAGACAAATCAATTAGTTTGTTGTTCAACATGATCGCCTCCTGGAATGTTACGTAGACCAATATCCGCATCGTCAATTGGTATATTCGTTAAATCACCGCGTAAAGCTTGGACTTCTTCCCATCGTGCTTCAAGAAAAGGCAAGGTTTGTGGATTTGCTGTAATGCCTTTACTTTTCAAGATTTCTTGAATCGATAAACTCAATGAACACACTCCCTTTAACAAATTCATCTTTAATAAGTGAAATTTCACTCAAGTATAACTATTCTATAAATAACTTTAAAACCCTTTTAAATTTTGAAAATAAAAAAGAGCAATCTAGAAAGTTAGAGTACTTTCCAGATTGCTCTTCACTGTTTAGCAACAAGATTCTATAAAGAAACTTAAATCTTCAATTCAATTTTCGCGTCTTTTTTCAAATCTTCAAGATGTGCAGCAAGCTTTTGTTGCTGTTCATTTTGGACTAAAATTTGTTTAATATTTTCGCTTAAATCTTCTAAAGGTGGGATATCGCCTTCGCCTTCAGATTGTGCTGTGAACTCATCATAATAAGCTTTGATGTCTTCGTCAGAAATATCTTCAGCAGGTGCTACTTTATTTTGATATTTGTCAAAAAGAATGTTTTCACGAATAATTGTTTCTTTTAATGTACCTTTATCCATGCCTTCGCTTTTTAGAGCTTCTTCAAGCGCTTCTTCATCGCCAAATTGTGAAATAAGCTTGTTAAATTCATTGTCAATTTCTTCCTCAGTTACTTCGATTTTTTCAGCTTTGGCTTGTTGAAGGAAGAGCGTTTGACTTACTAATGTATCTAAAGTCTGTGCTTTTAATTGTTCAGCCATTTCATCACTTGTCGGGTCTTGACCGATTTGTTGGAATTGCATTTGTAAATTTTCAAGGACGATATTGTACGTTTCACCGCTTACTTCCTCATCATTTACAACCGCAACAATTTTATCTTCGTCAATTTTTTGTTTATCTAATTTCTTTTGCATTTCTTCAATTGCTGCTTGATCATCGGTTGCGCCTTCTTGATCTTTGTCTTTTTCTTTATCATCTCCGCTACACGCAGCTAAACTCAGTGCAAGCGCGCCTGCGAAAAATGGAAGTAATACCTTTTTAAAATTCATGTTCAATAAAACCCCTTTCAAATTTCACCCTTTGATTATTTATAGCCTAGTGTGCATCATATCGAATTATTCATGAAAGTTAAATAAAAAACACTTGCTGTCATGAAGTTGTCACAAATGATGCTAGACAAATAAAATACTTCTTGGGCAATTATGAACAGGACGAATGAAATTTAAAAAAGTTTCTTGATACATGATTTTTCTTGGAGGAGAAATTACGGGGAAATTAATCATTTGTTTGGCTGGAAATCTATTTAATAGAAAAAAACATCAAATAAACGTTATAATAATATAGGTTTAACGTTGTGTTTTTCTTGATTAATAGTTCTTATGGTTTATTCTCGGAAGTGTGGATTATTACATAATGGTAGTCTATAATATCTATATCGGTTATTTTGTAGTCTAAAAGATTCTTTCTTTGAGAAGTTAAAGATGCTTTTAGTCTGAATGGAGATTAAGCGAATGAATGCATTAAATGTAAACGACAACAAGATAGATTTAGAACTGAAGAAATTACTAGAAAATGCTCAAATTGAATTACAAGACGCGTTTAGGAAACAACTTGGAATGATTTTTAAGTTCGTTTTTCATGATGGCGATTTTGTTCATACGCTTGCATATGGTGAGTTACTTTATAAAATCGGTTTTACCCCGGAAACATTAATCGGTAAAAAAATGAGTGAGGTATTACCAGCAGCTGAGGCGAAACGAAAAGCTTATTTTTATCAAAGAGCTTGGGAGGGGGGAAGAAGGTGTTACGTATGAAGGAGCGCTCAATCATGTTCATTATTTCGTAACCTTACGCCCAATTTTTGTGGAAGGGAAAGTTGTGGAAGTGATCGCTTCTTGTATAGACATTACGGAGCGTGTGGAAAGTGAAAGACGATTTCAAAAAATGGCGCAGCACTCACTTACAGGTGTTGTCATTTACAATGAAGAAAAAATTCTTTATACAAATCCTGCTGCATGTACAATTTTAAAAGAAGACATTACAAATCAGCCAATGGAGTTATCGTTACAAGGAAGTGCGCCACACTTTAAAAATCAATTAAAACTGGCAAAGCAGTCGGAAAAAGATTTTTCGACATTTGAACAAAAATTATTATTACATGATGGTACGATGATTGATGCGAAACTTTCAATGACACCCATTAAATACGGCGGAAGTCCTGCAATTATTGTGTCATTTAGTGATGAAACGAAAAGAAGAAATGCGGAGCGTACATTTGAAAAGGCAGCAAAAGAGTTAAAAGACGTTAATTATGCATTAAATGAATCTTCAATTGTTGCGATTACGGATTGCCGAGGCATTATTCAATTTGCGAATGATAAGTTTTGTGAGGTTTCTGGGTATTCAAAAGATGAATTGATCGGTAAAAATCATCAAATTTTAAATTCTGGACATCATTCGAAAGCTTTTTTTCAAGAAATGTGGAAAACGATTGGTAGCGGTGAAACATGGCGAGGTGAAATTCGTAATCAGGCAAAAAATGGTAGGTTATATTGGGTGCATACAACAATTGTTCCGTTTTTAAGTGAGGACGGCACACCTTATCAGTATGTAGCGATTCGAACGGATATTACAGAGAGAAAAAATGCAGAAGAAGCCCTTCGAATTAGTGAAGAAAAGTTAACGTATTTAGCTTTTCATGATCCATTAACAGATTTACCTAATCGCCGCTTTTATTTAAAAAGACTAGAGGAATTATTAGAAGCGTCTCATGAAAAGAACCAAAAATTAGCAGTGATTTATATCGATATGGATCGATTTAAATCAATTAATGATCGATTTGGACATGATGAAGGTGATATTGTTTTAAAGGAATTTTCACAAATGGTTCAGTCGTGTTTGCCAGAAGATGTTGTTTTTGCAAGGCAAGGTGGGGATGAATTTACCATGATTGTCCCGAATCTTGAAGCTGAAGAAGAAGCGATTCAGCTCGTTGAAAAAATTGTTGAAACACTTCAAAGTCCGATTCATCGCCAGCATGAACTTACAGTAAGTGTCGGTCTTTCTTTTTATCCAAAAGATGGCACGACGAAAGATGAGTTGATGAGATTTGCGGATCATGCTTTGTATGAAGCTAAGCGCGATGGGAAGAATAATTATAAAGTTTATACGGAAAACATGCGTTAATCATAAGGTCGCCAAGAGAGAAGCTCTCTCCTGGCGGCTTTAAGGGTTACACTTGAACGTTTGTTCTTTTCTAGTTATAATAGACAGAATAGAAAGTTTACTATGAAAGGAGGTGTCCTGAG
>CANSAF010000067.1 GCA_947644645.1 uncultured Sporosarcina sp.
TAAAGATAAGTGGGAGATTAACTGTCCGTAAAAGCCCGATTGGTTCGGGGCAACAGGATGTTGGTCACATAGGCGAAGGCATCAGGACGTGACGCACTTAGCCTATGTTCCTTCGAATCAGTGGGGGATGAAGAACCCCCCACTGATTAAAGTTTTACTTTATTTATCGTTCAAGAAACTGCCATTTATATTATGTAAAGAAAAGTAAAATGGATCCGATATTAAAAATGATAGTAATAAGATTTATCTTTAATAACCTGTTGTGATTGTAAAATTCGGTTTCTTTCGAATTTTTTGATACTATGATTTGAAAGAGGCGATGGCAAAATTCAGTACATAGTTTAAGGGGAAATAATTGCGAACGTTACTAAGCGATTATTTTTTAATTATTCAATAAGTTGAAGTGATACTCGTCGGTCATATGAAAATCGACGGATTAGGAGGTTCTTTCACACAACTTATATCAAAAAGGAGGAAAGTTCGTTTTGTCCAAATTATGTAACGTTATAAATAGGAATCATATTTATAAAATTGGGCGGCGGAATGATGAATGAAAACATTGAGAATGCAAATTATGTTGGGCTTTGCTGCTGTTATTATTCTAGTTATTGTTCTTGCGGCGAGTGGTGCACTTGGGATAAGGGGATTAGTCGATTACTCAGAAGAAGTTTCTGAGGAGCAATTACCTTTACTAACAATAGACTCAAGACTTGCCTTTAATATTGCAGAACGCGTAGCGGCAATTAGAGGGTATATGTTAACTGAAGATCCGATGTACTTGGATCGATTTAATGAAATATCGGAACAAAGTCAAGGTTTACAGGAGGATCTTTTAACGAGAACGAATCGAGAAGAAACGAAAGCGTTAATCGATAAAAGTATTGAATGGCGCACTTTAATATTGGACAATCTCGTTCCCGTGCTACAAGCGGGAGATCGAGAAAAAGCAATGGCAATATATACTGGCGCAATCCAACCATCAGGTACCGACTTAATGCGTGGATTTAATGATGCCGCAAGTAATCGACAAGATATCATTTTAGAAGAGAGCTCACAACGCGCTGAAGCAGGCAATCGAACCGCAATTATCAATTTTAGTATCGCTGTTTTTGTTGTAGTGCTTGGAATTGGGATTAGTTATTTTATGGCAAGAAGTATTTCAAGACCAGTAGTTGCTGTATCTGAACGAGTTGAACGTATGGCAGCGGGGTATTTGAATGATGAATCATTAGAAACGAAACGCAAAGATGAAATTGGACAACAAGTTTATGCCATTAATTCGATGCGTGAAAGAATTCAAGAGACTTTATTTGGGACTTTGAATATTTCTAGACGACTCAATAGCAGCAGTAATACGCTCATGGAGTCTACTGGAACGGTGAGTGATTCCTCTAACCAAATTGCCGCAACGATGGAACAATTGGCGGCTGGTGCTGAGGCACAAGCGAATACAGCCTCCAATATGTCCGAAATGGTTAGTGAATTTTTTGAAGATGTACGTCGTGCAAATACTGCAGGACATGGTGTGGCAGATGCAGCTGGCGAAGTCTTACAACGCACAGGTGACGGGAATAAAATGATGACTGGTTCAGTTGAACAGATGAATGAAATTTATGCAGTAGTCAATGAGTCTGTGGAACAAATCCAACGTCTTGACAATCAGACAAAAGAAATTTCTGAGCTTGTCATTGTCATTAGCGAAATTGCCGAGCAGACAAATTTACTCGCTTTAAACGCGGCAATTGAAGCAGCAAGAGCAGGTGAACAAGGAAAGGGCTTTGCAGTGGTAGCAGATGAAGTACGAAAACTTGCAGAACAAGTGGCGGAATCTGTAAATGAAATTACAACAATTGTAGATCGCGTTCAAGAAGGTTCATCAACTGCTGTGAAGTTTTTGGAAAATGGTTATACGAGCGTTCAAGAAGGAAAAGAAGCGGTTATGGAAACACAAACAGTCTTTGAAGATATTACAAACCTCGTCACCAATATGACGACATTAACGAATGATATGTCAGAGAACTTGGATCATATTGAAGAAATTGGAGAACAATTGACGACAGGTGTTGCGGAAATCGCATCAATCGCGGAACAATCGGCTGCGGGCGTACAGGAAACAACCGCATCTGTTGAACAAACAAGTTTCCAAATTGAAACGATTAATCAAGGCGCGGTAGAACTTGCCGACCTGTCAATGGAATTGGAGAAATCAGTGAACCAATTCGCCATTGAAGAAGGTAAAGAACCGAATTTATTATAAAAAAAGGAGCTGTTCAGAAAGTTGATCTTTCTGAACGCTCCTTTTTGTATAGGTTTAACCATTCAATAAAGTTTCAAAAATCCATGCCGCGAAAATAATAATAATCGCCAATGGCACAAGGAAACGCACGAGGAATTTCCAAGTATGATGAAGCCAAGGCGCAACATCTAACTCTTTCATCGTTTGTTCATTTGTTAAAACAAAACCGGCAAAGAGCGAGATAAATAATGCACCAATCGGCATTCCAATTCGACTTGTAATAATATCCGCAAAATCAAAGACTGTATTGCCGAAAATATGGAAATCTGCCAAGACACCAAAAGAAAGAGCGCTAGGCAATCCAATAATAAAAATCAAACTTCCAAATACCCATGAAGCGCGACGACGTCGATCATAACGCGTACGGATTCCTGTAGAAATAACAATTTCAAGCAATGCAATCGCAGATGTTAGTGTTGCGAAAAGCATTAAAATGAAAAATAAAATCATAAAGAACGAACCGAATGGCATTTGTTCAAAAATTGCTGGTAACACAACGAAAATTAGCCCTGGTCCTTCAGCTGGAGAACCGCCAAGCGCGAATACTGCTGGGAAAATCACAAGTCCAGCTAAAATGGAAATAACGATATTTAAAAGGGAAACACTAATCGCAGATTGCCCGAGACGTTCTTCTTTGGGTAAATAAGAAGCGTATGTCATCATTGCCGTAACACCGACGCTTAGTGAGAAAAAGGCTTGACCGAGCGCCAATAAAAACGTACTGCCATTCAATAAAGACCAATCGGGAATGAATAAAAAGCGAACACCTTCCATTGCGCCTTCCAATGTTAAAGAACGAACGGCAAGTAAAATGAAGAAAATAAATAATAATGGCATCATCCATTTACTTGCTCGCTCAATTCCACCTTTAATGCCGCCCTGTACAATCCAAACTGTAATTAACATAAAGACGAATTGGGCAACTAACACTTCAACAGAGTTCGAAGTAATCGAAGCGAAAAGTGATCCGTGATCTTCAATCGCCAACTTTCCTGTTAATGCGCGTACTAAATAAGATAAAATCCAACCACCAACAACACTATAAAATGATAAAACGATAAACCCAAAGGCAAAGCCGAGCCAAGCGATGGCTGGCCACCATTTACTTTTTCCGAGTTTCTGAAAAATTGTAATCGCATCTGCTTGCCCTTTTCGACCGATAATAAATTCTGCAAGTAAAATAGGGAGTCCGATGGCGATCGTACTAATGATGAACAATAACACAAAAATACTGCCACCATTTGTGCCCGCCATGTATGGAAATTTCCAAATGGCACCTAGTCCAATGGCGCTGCCCGCTGCAGCTAAAATAAATCCTAACTTTGAAGTCCATTGCTCACGTGGAGCCATAAATCATCACTCTTTCTTTTGTCAATTAACGCATAGAAAACACATCGCTAATTCTGTTAATTTTCACTCTTTTTTCAAAATGAATCATCGTTTTTACTTTTACTCATTCATTTAAAAAGACTAAACATCATTTTATTCTACATGAATTATGCGATAAAAACACCTTTTCACGGAATAAACTTCAAAAGAAGAAGAATTATTATTGTGTAAAATAGAAAGAAATTTCTGTTATAATGGTAGAAAGATGATGTGAAGGGGGATTTTAGGTGGAAGAAGATGAATTATTGAATCGTTTAAAAGCAAATGATGTGGAAGCACAGAAAAAGTGGCTTCATCAATATAAACAAAAAATTGCTCAATTCGCATTTATATACGGTTTGACGATGAGAGATGCAGAGGAAGTAGCTGTTCGAACGTTTCGGAAATTATTTGCTCAATTGCCAACGATAGAAAGTGAAAGAGATTTACAAAAAGTGATGTATCAGACTGCTATCCAATTCATAGAAAAGTACGAGTTGTCTACAATCAACGAGTTTTTATTTCCAGAAGATCATGATTTACATAGCGAAATGACGCGATTATCACATCTTGAAAAGTTAATTTTAATATTTACAACCTTTACAACTTTAGTAAATGAAGAAATTGCTTTAATCCTAAACCTGACTGTAGACGAAGTTGCTACGAAACAATCGGTTGCAAAGTCTCATTTATCAGGTCCACAAATTGAAAAACGTCTGCAATTATTAGGAAAATCTTATCAACGTCTGAATTTCCATGTGAATGAAGAAGAAATTTTTCAAGTAGAAGAAATCGAATTTGAAGCACCACCATTTAAAAGTTCAAAACGGAATATCTATTTGCTTATCACAGGTATGCTCATGTTAATGGGGCTTGTATTTTACTCTATTTGGCATAGTGAATCATTCCAACAAGCGAGATTTGAGAAGTCTATTGAAAAGAAAAGAGAAACGTATAGCGAAAAACGCCAGGAAGTATTTGCTGAACTTGGTGTGTCAGAAAAAGAAGTTGAGGAAATCGGAATGTATACCATGTTTAATCAACAGTATTTAAGCAACGAAGAAAGTCAAAATTTTGAACGTTTTATGACGAGGATTGAGCGAGATATTGAACGTGAAAAACCAATTGATCAACAAGAAATTGAAGAAGAATATACAATATTTATCGAATCTTTACGGACGCCACGAGAGTTAGTTGAGGACTTATTTAAAAAGCCATTAACAGACGATTTCGAAGCAAGCGAGAAATTTTTGGAAGAATTTTTACTGAAATATTATGCGGCCAATGCGCTGTATAGTGAAATGATTAGGGAACACCAAGAAGTATTGGAGGCGCAAATAAAGCCGGACGGATCATACGGAAATTTAGGAGAGGTCATTCTTCAAATGGATCAGCTTCCGGAAAAAGTAGAGCAAACGATTGATAATATGGCTAAACAAAATATGTATTTTATTGGCTATTCCGCAAAGTCAGATGAAGAACGGGCAGCATTTTTGGAGAATTTAAGAGGAGCATTACATCCGGATGTCGGTGGTTATCTTACGATGTTGAAAATGGTAGATAGTGGAGATCTTTTTTGGTCAATGCTCGACGTACTAGCTAATCCCGATGAAATTAAAGAAATGGAAGCAACTTTATTAAAATCGAAAATGGCGTATGAAAGTAAGCAATTACTAGAGTATCGATATATCGTGTCCATATTGGTTTTATTGGGGCAACAATCAGTGGAAATATATGATGATCACGGCTTTATTCAGCAGGAATATCGCGATAAGTGGCGGGAATTGACGAAAGAAGATGGTGTAGCCCAATCGATTTTTAAAAAAGTTATTGGAGAATTTGAAGAGAATGATTGGCGGATGTCTAAAACGCAAATTTATTTAAGTGAAAATAAAATTTGGGAACTATTAAATTCTGCGACTTCAGGCAATCTTGAAGCTTTCGATTGGGGAGATATTCAGAAAGTAGATTTTCAAAGTGTGACGTTTCCAAATCCAGGATATGTCTATTTATTGGACGAGGTTTATCCAAAAATTAAACAAGATAGCGCAATTTTAGCGGAACATCATCCAATCATTACAATTAGTGCTTATATGCGTGCGCTTGAACAAGCGGATTTGAAGCTATTGACGATTTTATCAACAGAACAAGTCCAACAACCAGAACTCGAAACACAAATTCAACAATGGCAAGACAAAAAGCTAAGTGAAGCGAAAATTGAATATGTGTATTTTGATCGATTGACGGGTCAATCTAATTTTACGTTGAATGATCATTACGGATCACTTAAGCTCGTTGAGAGGGATGGGCGTTGGCGTGTTGTATCTTATAAGCTAGATAAAGAGGAAGATATGTGGTAGTTTTTGTCAATGACTTCTTTTGCTCACTATTCTAAACCGTGTTATAATTGTAAGCGACCAATAGGTAGATATATAAAGAATGGGAGCTGTTCCAAATGGTGAAAAAGTACGAGACTGGAGAAAAGCTCACCGGAAAAGTAACGGGTATTCAACCATACGGAGCTTTTGTCGCATTAGACGAACAAACCCAAGGATTAGTGCATATTTCGGAGATTACGTACGGGTTCGTAAAAGACATTAACGATTACATTTCGGTTGGGGATGAAGTAGAAGTTAAGGTGCTTGAAGTGGATGAAAATGCCGGGAAAATTAGTTTATCGATTCGCGCGCTCCAAGATCCGCCTGAAAAAAAGGGTGGCTACACGAAGAAATCTTTACAAGCGCATGTGAAAGAGCGAGATGCAAAAGGTTTTAATTCTTTAAAAGAAAAATTGCAAGATTGGATTGACAGATCCGGACAGTAGAAAGCTGCCCTACCGAAAAAAGCCGAAGTGCAGGCTTTTTTCGGTAGGGCGCTTTGCGTTTTTGTGGTTCCTAGAGTTTGGATTGTTTTGAAGGCTTTTACGTGTTATCCGCCACTACCGTCCCTCTAATTTTTTCAAGCGATACTGTAAACTTTGGCGGCTCATGCCAAGTGCTTTTGCAGTCTTTGTAATATTTCCTTCGTATAGTTTTAATGCTTTTTCAACATAATAAGCTTCTGCTTCTCTTAAATATTGATCCAGTGGCAATAAATCTTTATCTCGCTGAACAATAAAACCTTCCACGCCAATTGCATCATCATTCAAATCACCATTCTTCAAACGAAAATGTAGCGGCAACATATCGTAAGTTACCGTTGTTTCAGTCGTTGCAAGCGATGTAATTTCGTCGAGTAAAAACTCTAATTCACGCATATTACCCGGCCATTGATAATGCATAAATAACTCTTTTACTTCAGGGGCAATCCTGCGTAAACTGCTTTTATATCGTTCATTTCTTTTTTCTAAATATGCAGTCACAAATGGCAAAATGTCTTTGCGTCGTTTTCGAAGCGATGGAATTTGAATCGCAAAAGAAGCAAAAAAGTAATATAAATCTTTCGATAAAATCCCCGAAGAAATTAAATCAACAGGATCATCCCCGATGCTCGCGATGACTTGTCGGTTATTCATCGTCTTTTTAGATAAAATGGTCAGCAGCTTTTGCTGAAGTGCGATTGGCAATAAGTCAATCCGTTCGCAAAATAATGTAAAAGAAGCATCATTATCTAGCGTTTCATCCAGACGGCTAATTGTCACAGGATCTGCATTTTGGCAATGCAATGTATAAAAGCTTTGTTTTACTTCAGAAAGCTCGCTATGAATACATTGTGCAAGAATATCTTTACCAGTCCCTGCCTCCCCGATTAATAAAACAGGTAATCTCGCTTTTGCCGCTTTTTTGGCAGTTGCAATGACTGTTTTCATGGAATTAGAAGCTGCAACTAACTGATTAAAAGTCGCGGGATCTTCACTTTGTTGAATCGGTTGATGGAGTAATTTTTCCAATGCAGTAATATCCCGTGCAAGTTCTACGGCGCCAATTAGTTGATCTTCATCAAAAATTGGGTATGTATCATTGATCGTCGTGATTTGAATGCCATTTCGATTCCAATAAGTTTGTTTGACATTCAATAATGATTTTCCACTTTGCAATACTTTTAACAAAGTGCTCTCTTCTTGTTCAAAATTGAATAATTCTACAATGGATCGGTCTTGAATATCTTCTAATCCTAAACCTTCAATTTCTTTCATCTTATTATTGTAAATGATGGTTTTCCCTTGTGCATTAATGGCATGAATCCCAACCGCTACTTGCTTTGTGATGAAAGAGTGGAAAGGATGTAAATAATCTGTCATCTCATTCAAAAATGTCACCGCCTAATCTTTTTTAAAAAAATAATGAATAATACTTGAAATTAGCAATAATCTTTTGCATTATTATATATGTAATTAAAACTAAAGTGCAAATATTTTTTGCATGGGCAAGATTATTAAAAGGAGGAAATTACATTGATTCCATATAAACATGAACCATTTACAGATTTCTCGATTGAGGAAAATAAACAAGCTTTCCTTGAAGGGCTTAAAACAGTTGAAGGTTACTTAGGTCAAGATTACCCACTGATTATTGGTGGCGAGCGCATTATGACTGAAGAAAAGCTTGTTTCAACGAACCCTGCCAATAAAGCTGAGGTAATTGGAAGCGTTTCAAAAGCGAGCCGTGAGCTTGCGGAAAAAGCAATGAACGTTGCAGATGAGACGTTTAACACTTGGAAAAAAGTAAAACCTGAGCAACGCGCAGACGTTTTATTCAAAGCGGCAGCAATTGTACGTCGTCGTAAACATGAGTTTTCTGCACTTCTTACAAAAGAAGCTGGAAAGCCATGGAACGAAGCAGATGCTGATACAGCTGAAGCAATTGACTTCTTAGAGTACTACGGTCGTCAAATGTTAAAACTAAAAGACGGTCTACCAGTAGAAAGCCGTCCAGGTGAATTCAACCGTTTCAACTATATTCCTTTAGGTGTTGGTGTTGTTATTTCTCCTTGGAACTTTGCATTTGCAATTATGGCAGGAACGACTGTCGCAGCACTTGTAACTGGAAACACGGTTCTTTTGAAACCGGCTTCAACAACGCCAGTCGTTGCTTATAAATTTATCGAAGTACTTGAAGAAGCAGGTATGCCAGCTGGTGTTGTAAACTTCATCCCAGGTTCTGGTGCTGAAGTTGGTGACTACTTAGTCGATCATTCACGTACACGTTTCATTTCATTCACAGGTTCACGTGAAGTTGGAACGCGTATTTATGAGCGTGCAGCAGTTGTCAATGAAGGACAAATTTGGCTGAAACGTGTAATCGCTGAAATGGGCGGTAAAGATACAATTGTTGTTGATAATGAAGCGGATCTTGAATTAGCAGCACAATCGATCGTGAAATCTGCATTTGGTTTCAGCGGTCAAAAATGTTCGGCTTGTTCACGTGCAGTCATTCATGAAGATGTTTATGACCAAGTTGTTGCACGCGTTGAAGAATTAACAAAAGAATTAACATATGGTGATCCAACTGACCAAAACAATTTCGCTGGACCAGTGATTGACCAAGCTTCATATGACAAAGTTATGAGCTATATCGAAATTGGTAAAGAAGAAGGTCGCCTAATCGCTGGAGGTACGGGTGATGATTCAACAGGTTACTTCGTAGCGCCAACTGTTATTGCGGATGTTGATCCAAAAGCACGTGTCATGCAAGAAGAAATCTTTGGCCCAGTTGTTGCGTTAACGAAAGCGAAAAGCTTTGACGAAGCAATTGCCATTGCAAACAATACAGACTACGGCTTAACGGGTGCTGTTATTACGAATAACCGTGATCATATTGAACAAGCACGTGAAGATTTCCATGTAGGAAACTTATACTTCAACCGTAACTGTACGGGTGCAATTGTAGGTTACCAACCATTTGGTGGCTTCAATATGTCTGGTACGGATTCAAAAGCTGGCGGACCAGATTATTTACAACTTCATATGCAAGGAAAAACAACTTCAGAAATGCTATAATAATAATTGAATTAACAGACTGCTTGCTAGTGGTCTGTTAATCAATTAAGGGGGAGGGATTCTAATGTCAGTAACAACAGGAATCATTGAACAAACAGAAAAATTTGGGGCGAATAATTATCATCCACTACCGATTGTCATTTCAGAAGCGGAAGGGGTTTGGGTGAAGGATCCTGAGGGTAATAAATATATGGATATGCTTGCGGCTTATTCAGCAGTGAATCAAGGGCACCGTCATCCAAAAATTATTCAAGCGTTAAAAGATCAAGCAGATCGTGTCACACTTACTTCAAGAGCATTCCATAACGATCAACTCGGTCCATGGTATGAAAAAATTTGTCAGCTATCAGGAAAAACGATGGCATTGCCAATGAATACTGGTGCTGAAGCAGTTGAAACCGCTTTTAAAGCGGCACGTCGTTGGGCTTATGATGTAAAGGGTGTTGAAGAAGGGAAAGCGGAAGTCATCGCTTGTCAAGATAACTTCCACGGTCGAACAATGACTGCGGTTTCATTATCGTCAGAAGCTGAGTATAAAAGAGGATTTGGTCCGATGCTACCAGGTATTAACCTAGTTCCTTATGGCGATCTTGAAGCTTTAGAAAAAGCGATTACACCGAATACAGCAGCGTTTTTGATTGAGCCGATTCAAGGTGAAGCTGGTATTTTAATTCCTCCGGCAGGTTATATGAAGGCTGCATATGAATTATGTAAAAAGCATAATGTGCTTTTTATTGCGGATGAAATTCAAGCGGGACTTTGCAGAACGGGGAAAATGTTTGCTTGTGAGTGGGAAGAATTCGAGCCTGATATGTATGTGTTAGGAAAAGCATTAGGTGGCGGCGTATTCCCAATTTCATGTGTTGTTGCGAATGAAGATATTTTAGGTGTATTTAATCCAGGTTCACATGGTTCTACTTTTGGTGGAAATCCAATGGCATGTGCAGTATCGATTGCTTCATTAGAAGTGTTAGAAGATGAAAAACTTGCAGAAGCTTCTTTAGAGTTAGGTAACTATTTTATGGACGAACTTCGTAAAATTGAACATCCATCTATTAAAGAAGTAAGAGGTCGCGGTTTGTTTATCGGTGTTGAACTTACTGAATCAGCTCGTCCTTATTGTGAAGCATTAAAGGAACTCGGGTTATTATGTAAAGAAACGCATGATACAGTGATTCGTTTTGCACCACCACTTGTCGTTACAAAAGAAGAAATTGACTGGGCTTTAGATAAGATAAAAAAAGTCTTTAATTCGTAACAAATTGTTTGAAGGATTTTAGCAATATGGTACAATAGTAGTGAAGAAAAAATTTTATTCAAAGAGGCGAAATAACAATTGACTGAAAATATGCAACTACTCACATCCACACAAGATGTCATTAAAGAGGCACTCGATAAACTTGGCTATGATGAAGGTATGTATGAACTATTAAAAGATCCGATTCGTATGGTTGAAGTGCGTATCCCGGTTCGTATGGATGATGGTAAAGTAAAAGTGTTTACAGGATTCCGTGGTCAACATAATGATGCTGTAGGTCCAACAAAGGGCGGCGTTCGTTTCCACCCGGAGGTTGACTTTATTGAAGTAAAGGCGCTTTCGATGTGGATGACGTTAAAATGCGGTATCGTTAATCTTCCATATGGTGGCGGTAAAGGTGCAGTAATTTGTGATCCACGTGAAATGTCAATGGGCGAGCTAGAACGCTTGAGCCGTGGTTATGTCCGTGCGCTGAGCCAAGTAATGGGACCAGCTAAAGACATTCCAGCTCCAGACGTATTTACAAACGCTCAAATTATGGCATGGATGATGGATGAGTATAGCCGAATTGATGAATTTAACTCACCAGGATTTATTACAGGTAAACCAATCGTACTTGGTGGTTCTCAAGGTCGCGACCGTGCAACAGCTGAAGGTGTAACGATTGCGATTGAGGAAGCAGCGAAGAAGCGTGGCATTGATATGAAAGGTGCTCGTATTGTAATCCAAGGATTTGGTAACGCAGGTAGCTTCTTATCTAAGTTCCTTCACGATGCTGGTGCGAAAGTTGTCGGAATTTCTGACGCTTACGGTGCACTTCATGATCCAGATGGCTTAGATATTGATTATTTACTTGACCGTCGCGATAGCTTCGGAACAGTAACGACTTTATTTGAAGATACAATTACAAATAAAGAACTGTTTGAACTAGACTGTGACATTATTGTTCCAGCAGCAATTGCAAACCAAATTACTGCGGATAATGCACATAATATTAAAGCAAGTATTGTTGTTGAGGCGGCAAATGGTCCAACAACTGCAGAAGCAACACAAATACTTACTGAGCGTGGCATTCTATTAGTTCCAGACGTATTAGCAAGTGCTGGTGGTGTAACAGTATCTTACTTCGAGTGGGTACAAAACAACATGGGTTACTACTGGACTGAAGAAGAAGTTCGCGAAAAGTTAAGAGAAAAAATGGTTGAAGCATTCGATAACGTTTATACAACAGCAACAACACGTAATCTCGATATGCGTTTAGCTGCATATATGGTTGGTATTCGTGCAACAGCAGAAGCATCACGTTTCCGCGGCTGGGCATAATCAGCTTTAGCACACCGACAAATGAGGGGGCGTCCAGAAGGTTTATTATAAACTTTCTGGACAGCTCTTTTTTTATATATTTGAGGAATCAGGAGCATGTGTTTCCACCATATTTGAATCACGGTGTCGCCATTCATCAAAAAGTAAACCTAAACTGATAAGGCCAGATAGTCCAATTAAAATATAGAGTAGCCGAGCAATCGGTTCTGCAGATCCACCAGCAAGCTGTGCCACAACATCAAAACGAAACAATCCTGCAACACCCCAATTTAAAGCGCCAATAATGGCTAGTGCAAGTGCGATTTTTCGTAAAGTCTCCATATCTCCACCTCCACTTTTAGTTTGCGCAATTTGATAAGGACTATACATAGTAAAATGATTTGCATTCATCTTCCCGATTCAAGATAATAAAAATGATAGAACTGAGGAGGCGTCTTGTAAATGAATGATTTTGTATTTCATAATCCAGTAAAATTATTGTTTGGAAAAGATCAATTGGCGAAGCTAGCCGAAGAATTACCAGTATACGGAAAGAAAGTCCTTGTAGTTTATGGGGGCGGAAGTATAAAAAAGAATGGGCTTTACGATGAGTTAATGACCATTTTGAATGAAATAGACATGGAAGTTTATGAATTACCAGGAGTAGAACCCAATCCACGTGTTTCTACAGCTAGAAAAGGCGCAGAAATCTGTAAAAAGAATCATATTGATGTCATTCTTGCAGTGGGGGGTGGTTCTGTAATTGATTGTACAAAGTTAATTGCTTGTGCGGCAAAATACGAGGGGGATGCTTGGGATTTCGTCATCAAAAAAGCAACTCCCACAGATGCATTACCTTTCGGAACAGTGCTTACATTAGCGGCGACAGGATCAGAAATGAACTCGGGATCCGTCATAACTAATGAAGAAACGGAAGAAAAGTATGGATGGGGCAGTCCATTTAGTTTTCCTAAGTTTTCTATCTTGGACCCAACGTACACATTGTCAGTGCCAAAAGACCATACAGTTTATGGCATTGTTGATATGATGTCTCATATGATTGAGCAATATTTTAATGAAGCATCGAATACGCCGATACAAGATGAAATGTGCGAAGGTGTTTTGCGTGCGTTAATTGAAGAAGCGCCAAAACTTGTTTCAGATTTGAAAAACTACGAACTTCGAAAAACGATATTATTAGGAGGGACATTAGGGTTAAATGGTTTCCTAAGACTTGGTTATATCGGTGACTGGGCAACGCATGAAATTGAACATGCAGTTTCAGCCGTTTATGATATTCCACATGCGGGTGGCCTAGCGATTTTGTTCCCACATTGGATGCGCTACAATATGCATGTCAATCCAAATCGATTTGCGAAATTCGCTAAAAATGTTTTTGGTGTAACTGATGAAGGAAGAACGGTAGAAGAAGTTGCTTTTCTTGGTATTGAGCAGTTGAGCTCATTTTGGACCTCAATTGGAGCGCCAGAAAGCTTAGCGGATTACGCTATCGATGAATCCAAAATCACTTTAATGGCGGAAAAGGCAACTAGAAATGGCACAATCGGTCGTTTCAATCCATTGAATCAAAAAGATGTAGAAGCGATTTTAATGGCAGCATTATAATTATATAGAAGGAAGTCATCTAGAGAATGGAAAATACTAGATGACTTCTTTTGATTAATTAGGAAAAAAAGTTGATTTCCACTGATGTTGTGTAAGGCAACTCCAGTAGTTCTTTATAAAGTTGCGTCGTTGTCTTTTTGGGAACTGTAGCAATTTGAAGGAAAAGTTTATGGTTAATGTCATCGTTTAATGTGATTTGTTTAATGCGCAGGTTCTCGATTGTGATTTTTTCGTTTTCTAAATATCGGATTAGATGATCAATTTTATTTTGGTCTTTAAGAAGAACTGTGATTGTCGCTTCTTTTTGACGAAGTCTTTTCGGACCTAGCTTACTAAGGATAGGTGCGAGTACTTCTATAATAAGCATGACGCTGATCACTGCAAATATGGCTTCTATATAGAAACCAGCACCAACGGCAATCCCAATACTAGCCGATCCCCACATCATTGCGGCAGTTGTAAGACCCGTAATGCTATCATTGTCTTTACGTAAAATAGCTCCAGCACCTAAAAATCCAATCCCACTTACAATTTGTGCAGCTAACCGAAGAGGATCCATCGTTACATTGATATCGTCTCGTGCTGGTACAAGATACGCAGCTTCTATAGAGATAACAGTTAAAAGGCAGCTAAAAGTTGCGATGACAGCACTTGTTTTAAGTCCAATCGGTTTTTTCTTTATTTCCCTTTCGATGCCAATTATTAAACTTAAGCCTAGGGCGATGATGATTTTAAAAAGAGTTTCGGTTTGAAATGCTTCGCTAATTAATTCTATCATTTTTTTGATCTCCTTCCATAATATCTATTTCCTTTATGATTAAGATGATATACTAGTAAGCATGTTTTTCTTTTAGGATATTGACAACTACATATATGAAAGTGAAGTGTATTCAGTGGAAAAACCAGCTATACATCCTTATATACCAATCGTAATAGGTGTAATTTCTGTCGCATTGTCTGCGATATTCGTTAAGTTAGCGACAGCTGAAGCAGGTGTCATTGCATTTTATCGAATGTTATTTTCCGTACTATTCATGTTACCTGTATTTTGGTTGAAATACAGGAAAGAAGTTTTAATTTTTAAAAAGAAAGATTGGATATACTCATCAATCGCGGGTATATTTTTAGCCTTTCATTTTATTTTTTGGTTCGAGTCTCTTAACTATACATCTGTAGCAAGTTCAACGGTCCTGGTAACTTTGCAACCGATCTTTGCATTTGCAGGCACTTATTTCTTTTTTAAGGAAAGACTTTCTATTAAAACAATCTTATCTGCAGTGATTGCAATTTTAGGAAGCTTCATTATAAGTTGGGGAGATTTTAAAGTAAGTGGCTCGGCATTATATGGTGACTTACTAGCTTTAATTGGTTGTGCACTTATTACAGCTTATTTATTGTTTGGGCAAGACGTCAGGAAAAGAATCTCTCTTATTACATATACGTTCATTGTCTATTCAATTAGTACTGTTACCTTATTAATTTATGTATTTGCTAAAGGAGAGTCATTAGGTCCGCATCCAAGTATGGATTGGTTTTGGTTTATTATGCTTGCTCTAATCCCGAATTTATTAGGACATACATTATTTAATTGGTCTTTAAAGTGGGTAAGTACGAATGTAATCTCTATTGCAATCTTATTTGAGCCTGTCGGAGCATCGGTTTTAGCGTATTATGTATTTCGAGAAACCTTAAGTTCAAGCCAAATAATCGGTGGGATCGTTGTTATTACAGGGATTCTCTTGTTTGTAATAGACGGTAGAGTGTTCAGAAAAAATAAACTTTAAAAAAGAGGTTGCATTATGTTTGTTAGATGGGGTATAGTAATACTTGTCCTTAAGACGACATCACAACTGCAAAGAAAAAGCTTCTTCTACAGAAAAGAACTTCTGAAAAACTTTTTTGGAAAAGTTGTTGACAACGAAATGAGGATTTGGTATATTGAAGAAGTCGCTTCTGGCGATAAACTTTAATTGAAATCAACTAACGAACATGAACCTTGAAAACTGAACAGCAAAACGTCAAGATATACTTCAAGTTAACTTT
>CANSAF010000068.1 GCA_947644645.1 uncultured Sporosarcina sp.
AAATTTTAGAAGAACTAGATTTCCAAGATATTATTGTTTCCCTTAAAGCTTCAGATGTAAATCTAGCGGTAGAAGCTTATATGAAAGCGGCAGCAGCATTCGATTATCCGCTTCACTTAGGAATCACAGAATCTGGAACTTTATTTGCGGGAACGATTAAAAGTTCAGCAGGTCTAGGTACTTTATTATCTGCGGGAATTGGAAACACTTTACGTGTCTCTTTAAGTGCAGATCCAGTAGAAGAAGTAAAAGTTGGACGTGAATTATTAAAAGTATTCGGTCTATCTTCAGACGCGGCAACACTGATTTCATGCCCGACTTGTGGTCGAATTGAAATTGACTTAATTAGCATTGCCAATGAAGTTGAAGAATATATTTCACATATTCGTGCACCGCTGAAAGTTGCGGTACTTGGTTGTGCGGTAAACGGGCCAGGTGAAGCGCGTGAAGCGGATATCGGAATCGCAGGTGCACGCGGTGAAGGGCTTCTGTTTATGAAAGGGAAAACGGTTCGTAAAGTGCCTGAAGAAACAATGGTCGATGAGCTGAAAATGGAAATTGACAAGCTTGCGGAAGAGTATTTCGAGAAAAAACGTCAAGAAGAACTCGCATTACAAGCGGAGAACGGCCAATGAAGCCATTCCGCTTTGGCATTGACATTGACGGCACAGTAACTTGTCCGACATCTTTACTTCCGCATATTAATAAGGCTTATAATATTAATTTAGTCCTTGATGATATCAAAGAGTATGATTTAACGTCTGCATTTGATGTTGATAAAAAAGCATTTTTCGAATGGTATAGATCGGTCGAAGAGGAGATTTATGACGTCTCCCCTCCCCAAGATTTTGCCAAGAAAGTGTTGGAAAACTGGAATCAACAATATGAATTATTTTATATTTCCGCACGTCCTGAAACAGTTTTAAACACAACGAAAAACTGGTTTCTCCGTGAAGAAATTCCATTTGACCATATCGATTTAATCGGTAGTCATTATAAAATCGAAGCCGCGAAAAAACACGGCGTTCATGCTTTCTTTGAAGATAAACATGATAATGCAGTCGATATTCATGAAGAACTTGATATCCCAGTCATTTTATTCGATACACCGTATAACCGGAAACCAATTCCAGAAGGCGTTAAACGCGTAACGAATTGGCAAGAAGCGAATGAATGGATTGAAAAGTTATTTCCAATCACATAAACAAGAGGCTGTCCCTAAAGCACATGACTTTTGGGCAGCCTCTTTTATATTATATACGCGGAAATGATGCATTATTTTGCTTGTTAGGCTTCGCGAGGGTAAGGAAAGTGCAAAAAACAACACAATAAACAAATTAAACGCACGCTCAAAAGAGAGGCATCCGGTAGCAAAGCTATTGGACAGCCTCCCTTTGATTTTTATTAAGCAACGGCACAATCCGGACATTTCCCGTAAACTTCAAATTTATGTGATTCAATTTCGTAATTCGGTAGATGAATCGCAAGTACTTCCATCGGACACTGGGCAATGCTTCTTGTAATGCCGCAAATTGTGCAGATGAAATGATGATGATGCGTGCCCGGATCACAATGCATTCGAAAATGGCGCTCGCCAGTCAATTCTGTTTCTTCTAAAATACCAAGCGTTGTAAATGTCGTCAAATTACGGTAAATCGTATCAAAACTAATGCCAGGATTTTCTTTTTCGATATAATCTTTCACATCACTTGCTGTCACATAGCGATTGTTTTCTGCCAAAAAACGTAAAATGACTTCACGGTTTTTCGTTCGTTTAAAGTCATTTTCTTGTAAAATTTCCCATGCTGATGTTAAATTCATGCTGCTTCCCCCTTTTTGAGAAGAACTTTTTTCTCACCACGTATTTTCTTCCATCCAATGACGATGAGCAATAAGAAAATCGATGTCATCACAATTGTTCCACCAGGTGCGATATCTAAATAAAACGCACTGACCAGTCCAATAATGACCGCAAGTTCACCGAGAACGACTGAGTAAATCATCGCTTGTTTAAAGCTTTTCGCAATTTGCATCGCTGCCGCAACCGGAACTGTCATTAAAGAAGAGACGAGTAAAATGCCTACAATACGCATTGAAGCACCAATCACAAGGGCTGTTACAACCATAAATGACAATTGAATGAATCGTGAATTAACCCCCGACACTTTCGAATATTCCGCATCAAACGATAACACAAATAACTCTTTATAAAATAAATAAATAAATAGCGTAACAATGATTGCAATAACGACCACAACTAATAAATCTTGACGACTAACCGCAGAAACAGAGCCGAATAAATAACCGATTAAATCTGCGCTAAATCCTTGTGATAAAGAAATAAAAATAGCACCGAGTCCAATCCCACCTGATAAAATAACTGGAATGGCTAGTTCTTCATAATGTTTATAGACAGAACGTAATTTTTCAATTAGTAAAGAACCTCCGACCGCTGCCCCAATCCCAAAATAAACGGGATTTAACGCACTAAACAGCAAAACTTGCTGGCTTAAATATAGACTACCGGCAATACCTGCAAGGGCAACATGACTTAACGCATCCGCAATGAGCGCAAGCCTTCTCACAACGATAAATAAACCAAGTAAAGGTGCTATCAAGCCAATAATAATTCCCGCTAAAAAAGCGTTTTGTAAAAATTCATAAGATAATAAAGCCGAAATCATTCGCTCGTTCCCCCTTCACTTTGATGGAGTCGTCGTACCGGATGTCCATACCATTTGGAAATGGCTTCATCACCCATCCGCTCATAATCAGCTTGTACGCCGTGAAAATGAATCGAACGATTTAAACAAGCGACATGCGATGCCAGTTCTGTCACGAGATCAATTTCATGTGTGACAAGTAAAATTGCGATGCCGTATTCACGATTTAATTCATTCAACATAGTATAAAATGAAGCAACATTTTGCTGGTCAATGCCTACTGTCGGCTCATCCATCACGAGTAGTTTTGGCTTTCCTGCAAGTGCTCTGGCGATAAAGACACGTTGTTGTTGACCGCCAGATAATTCACCAATATTTTTACCCGAAAAGGCATCCATTTTAACTGTTTTAAGTGCATCCATCGCAATCTGTTCATCTGCTTTTGTAAAACGTTTCAATAGACCTTTTTTACGTGTTAAGCCACTTCTAACGACTTCAAGCACTGTTGCTGGAAACCCGCTATTAAACGAATTTGACTTTTGCGAAACATAACCAATGAGCTCACGCTTATGGAAATGTTCAATGTCTTCACCGAATAATTTGACCGTCCCATGATTTGGTTTCAATAATCCTAAAATAATATTAATAAGCGTAGATTTTCCCGAACCATTCGGACCAATTAACGCCCAAAACTCGCCTTCTTGTACTTTTAAATGGATATTTTCAAGAACAATCCTTTGTTCATAACGAAAATGTATGTCCTCCAGTTCAATTAGTGTTTTATTCATATAGTAATTCCCTTCCGCGTAATCGAAATCATTACGATTTATAAAAAGATTATAACTGAAAAAGTTGTCGAATTCAACCGTTTAAGAAAGAGGGATAAAAAATGGATTTTATGATGTTTTTAAATGAAGTGAAAATGAGTAGTAATGTCGAGGTTCAATCACTTGCTGCGTCTTATGGAGTTCATTTTACACTAGAAGAAATTCAATTACTGCGTCCACTTTTAGATGATGTTTCTCTCCATTGGCTATTTATAGGAATCCCGAAAGAATTTATCACAAAAGTAGAAGCAGTACTCGGTCCATCTAAAACAGAAGAATTACTCGAAATGTATCGAAACGCTCGCTAATCATAAAAAAACAGTGAAAACGCCTCAAAAGTAAGTCTTTCAACTTTTGAGGCAGCTTCCTTTTTATTTATTTTTCGCTTAAAGCTTGAATAAGCTCTGGGCGATATTCACTATCTCTTAACATTGCGATTTCAATTTCATAAGGCGCATGCTTTTTCTTTGGATCCGCCCCAACAAATGGCGTTTCCAAAATTTTTGGAATGTCTTCAAAATCTGGATGATGAACGATTTTATGGAGCGCCTCAAAACCGATATGTCCGAAACCTAAATTTTCATGACGGTCTTTTCCAGCACCGCGTTCGTTTTTACTATCATTAATATGAATCACCGAAATGCGTTCTTTTCCAATAATTTTATCAAATTCCCCGAGCACACCTTCAAAATCATTCACAATATCATATCCCGCATCGTGCACGTGACATGTATCAAAACAAACAGATAGACGATCATTGTTTTTCACACCGTCAATAATGCGCGCAATTTCTTCAAAATTACGCCCAATTTCTGTTCCTTTACCAGCCATCGTTTCTAATGCAATTTTCACTGGATAGTCTTCTGTTAAGACTTCGTTCAGTCCTTCAATAATTCTCAGAATCCCTGCATCAACACCTGCGCCAACATGAGCGCCCGGGTGAAGAACGATTTGGTCAACACCAAGTGCTGCTGTTCGTTCGATTTCTTGCTTTAAAAAATCGACACCTAGTTGGAATGTTTCAGGTTTTGTTGTGTTAGCAAGGTTAATAATATAAGGTGCATGAACGACAATATTGCTCATGCCGTTTTCTTCCATATGTTTCTGACCTGCTTCAATATTCAATTCTTCAATCGGCTTACGACGTGTATTTTGCGGCGCACCTGTATAAATCATAAATGTTGTTGCACCGTATTTTGCCGCATCTTCACTTGAACCAAGGAGCATTTTTTTACCGCTCATTGACACATGTGAACCGAGTAATAATCGTTTATTTTCTGCCATGTCTATTTTGTTTTCTCCTTTCTTGCTTTTTATATTGATCGATTTGTTTAGCAAGTTTCTTTTTATACCCTGGTTTTACTTTTTTCGGTTTACGAATAAACTTCACTGCTTGGCGATCAATATCATCCGTATAACTTGCACGTTTTTTACGCGCATGACGTTCTTTCACTTCAACCCATTCACCATTTTTCATTTCTTCGTGGATAAATGGAATGCCGAGTTTTTCAATACTTTGTACTTTATCTTCTTCCGTTGGATCGTACAATGTAATCGCATGACCTTCAAGCCCCGCTCTTGCTGTACGTCCTACACGGTGAATGAAAAATTCCAAGTCATCTGGAATTTCAAAGTTAATGACATGACTGACACCTGGAATATCGATTCCGCGCGCAGCTAAGTCTGTCGCAACGATGTATTCAAATTCCAAATCACGAATTCTTTTCATCATACGTGTACGTTCACGCGGCGATAAATCACCATGGATTCGTCCGACTTTCATCCCTGAACGTTCTAAATAAGCTGCTAACTCTTCTGCATTTTTACGCGTATTGGTGAAAATAATCGCCAAATACGGTGTAATATTTTCAAGTATGCCGAGTAATTTCTTTTCTTTCTGCTGACCTCTTACTGGCACAAGTGAATAATGGATACCTTCTGTGAAAGATTGTCTTTCACCAATTTTAATATGTGCTGGGGATTCCATATATTTATTTAAAAATGGTTTTAATTTCTCTGGAATTGTTGCTGAGAACACAAACATTTCTAGATTTTCTGGCATACGTGAGGCAAATTGGTCAATATCTTCGACAAAGCCCATATCAAACGCAAGATCGGCTTCGTCAATGACAAGAATTTTTGCTGTATGGACAGCTAATTGGTTTGTTTTTGCCATGTCATTGATTCTTCCTGGTGTACCAACGACAATTTGTGGATTTGCTTTTAAACGGTTAGCAGCACGTTCTTTATCTGTTCCACCAATTAAAATGGCAGAACGGATTTCAGTTCCTTCTGTTAATTTTAATAACTCATCATATAATTGTGTCGCCAGCTCTCTCGTTGGCGCAGTAATGATCGCTTGTAAATCATTTGAGTCTGCCTCTACACGCTCTACAATTGGAATTAAAAAACTATGAGATTTCCCTGTTCCTGTATGTGCTTGTCCGATCGCCGATACACCTTTTAAAATGAGTGGAATGATTTCTTTTTGAATCGGTGTTGGACTTTCAAATCCAAGTTTTTGGATTGCTTCTTTTAAAAATGGTTTTAATTGATAATCTGTGAATTTCGACATCATAATGCCTCCCTACTTATTGTTTATTGTACCATGATTTTGTGCCGCCGTATGTCTTTTTCGCATAGGATACGATATGTTCATTTATTCTGATTTAATGAAAGGAGTTTTTTAACTTGAGATACGAATCATTTTACCCATTCGCTCAACATCCTACCCCATCTGCGAGACCGCAAAACTTTAATCGCTCAACTTTTATGCCGCCGATGCAAATTGGATCTCAAAATATGAATGCGAACCAACAATTTGAGTCATTTCCCAATCATATAGCAGATTCTTCCGGAGGGCAACAAGGACCATCCAAATTCGACAGTTATATGCAAACGGCAGATCGTTTTTTAACGACAGCTCAACAATTTGCACCACTTGTTCAGCAGTTTGCACCAATGATTAGTAATTTACCTGCAATGTGGCGCTTATATAAAGGTTTCCAATCTATGCCAAATCAAAATACACCGACACCGAAAAATCAACCACAAACTGCGCCACGACAAGCACAAGCACAGGCACCAATTACTGAACCACGTCCTTCAGTTCCAAGAATTTTCCAGCCGCCTAGCCCTTAACTTTGAAAACCTATCTAACTCCGCTATAATAGAATGTAGAATCCTATTAGAGGAGTGAATTGAATGAAAGTAAAGAAGATTACCCCGAGAGGTTATTGTTATGGGGTTGTCGATGCAATGATAATCGCAAGGAATGCGGCGCTCGACAAAACATTACCGAGACCCATTTATATATTAGGAATGATTGTTCATAACAAACATGTTACGGACGCATTTGAAGAAGATGGGATCATTACATTAGACGGAAAAAATCGGTTGGACATTTTAAAGAAAGCCGAAAAAGGAACTGTCATTTATACGGCTCACGGTGTTTCACCAGCAGTTCGTGAACTGGCGAAAGAAAGAGGCTTAGTAGCCATCGATGCGACTTGTCCAGATGTTACAGTGACGCATGATTTAATCGGTGAAAAGACGGAAGAAGGATATGAAATTATTTATATCGGGAAACGTTATCACCCAGAACCAGAAGGCGCAATTGGTGTTGCTCCTGATAAAGTTCATTTAATAGAAACGATGGAAGACGTGGAAAACTTACAAGTCACTAGCGATAAATTACTTGTAACAAACCAAACGACGATGAGTCAATGGGATGTTCAACATTTAATGGAAGCTTTACAAGAAAAATATCCACATATTGAGCAACATAAAGAAATTTGCTTAGCTACACAAGTAAGACAAGAAGCGGTTGCTGAACAAGCAGGCGATACAGATTTATTAATCGTTGTTGGGGACCCAGCAAGTAATAACTCAAACCGCCTGACGCAAGTATCCGTTGAAATTGCCGATACACCTTCCTACCGTGTGGCGGACGTTTCTGAAATTGACATTGACTGGTTACAAGGCGTTGAAACAGTTGGCGTCACAGCAGGTGCTTCTACACCAACAATCGTCGTACGTGAAGTCATTCAGTTTTTAGAGAAATTCGATCCTGAAGATCCTACGACACATATTCCGGAGAAAAAATTCGAGTTAAGTAAAATTTTACCTCGTATTAAAAATCCACAACCTGTAGAACGTATCGAACCATACGCATAAAAAACAGGAGGACGTTCTAAAAGTTATGACTTTTAGGGCGCCTCCTTTTTTGTTTGCAAATTGATGAATATTTATCTAAATTGGAACGGCTCTGTAATGATTGTTGACTCAATAAATTCCACATCAAACTTCGCTTCTTGACCAGCTTTTATCATATGATTTTTAACGCCATCAATCATTACTTTTTCGATATTATGTCCTGGATCGACAACTGCTAAATTAAGTGCCTGTGCATCATGTGCGACATGATAATATAAATCTCCTGTTACGAGCACATCTGCCCCACTTCTTTTCGCCGCATAAATATACTTATTGCCATCTCCGCCAAGCACAGCTACTTTTTTAATCATTTTTTCAGGATCACCAACGAAACGTAGCGCAGGAACGCTGAAAACTTCTTTCACATAGGCTGTAAATGCTTCTAATGTCATTGCTTCAGCTAATTCACCAACGCGTCCTAAACCGAGTGCATTGCCTTTTTGGCCAAGTTGAAGGATATCGTAAGCAGGTTCTTCATAAGGATGTGTATTTAACATCGCTTTTAAAACACGTTGTTTAAGCGTTTCTGGTACAATGACTTCAATTTTCTCTTCGGAAACAACTTCTGCTTCACCCACTTTTCCGATATAAGGATTCGCAGCTTCTGCTGGCGTAAAACGACCTTCCCCGTCTGTTGTAAAACTACAAGCGGTATAATCACCAATTGCACCTGCGCCCGCTTTTCCTAAAGCTTGACGCATTTCGTCTCCATGTGTTTTTGGACAAAAGACGATGAATTTATATAAAGTTTCCGCATATGTTTCATCGAGTACTTTCGTATTCATTAATGATAATTTATCAGCAAGTAAATCATTGACGCCACCTTGTGCGACATCTAAATTTGTATGCGCCGCATAAATCGTTATATCATGTTTAATACATTTTTCAATCATGCGTCCTTGTACTGTATCGGTTGCGATGCTTTTAAGTGGTCTAAAAATTGGCGGATGATGCGCAATGATTAAAGTCGCCCCTTTTTCAATCGCCTCATCGACAACCGCCTCGTTGACATCTAATGTGACGAGTACTTTTTCAACAGGACGATTTAATTGCCCAACATGAACCCCAACAGGGTCACCTTCTAGCGCATATTGTTTCGGAGACCATGCTTCAAAAAGCTGAATGATTTCATAACCATTTACTTTTTTCATTCTTTCAACACCTCTTCTACTTCACTAATTTGCTTTAAAAGTTGTGCTTTTTTCTCTTGAATGCTCGTTTCTTCACTCGCTTCTTCTAAAGACTTTAAAATTTGTTTCCACTGTTTGACTTCCCTTTGCCACTTCTCATGAAACACTGCATTTTTCTCTTCCATTAAAACTGGCCCTAATAATCGTTCTAAAGCTGTGTATTCTTTTCGTCCTTTTTCCAGTACGACAATTTCATAAATTTTATCGTCTTCTTTTAAAATCTTTTCATCAACAATATACCAGCCATTTTGAGTCGCCCAATCACGAATTGAAACAGCATGGATATTCGGTTGAGTGACTAGACGTTTAACGGATGATAAAAGCGCTTTGCCTTCTTCTAAAATCTTTGCGATAAGCGGGCCACCCATTCCAGCAATCGTAACGGTCGTCACACCGTCTTCTTTTTGAATAGCTTGCAGTCCGTTTGCAAGCCTAACAGTAATTTGGTCCGAAACATTTTCACGCTGTACATTTTTTACCGCGGATTCATAAGGTCCTTTAACAACTTCCCCCGCAATTGCTTTTTTAATTACACCTTTTTTCACAAGATAAGTCGGTAAATAAGCATGGTCACTGCCAATATCTGCAAGCACCGCATTTTCTTCAACAAATCCCGCTACCATTTGTAATCTTTTTGATAATTGAACCATCTTTTTAGCTCCTTGTTTTAAAATAAAAAAAGCCGCTACCAGCATTGATTTACGCTGATAGACGACTCTTTAAGTACGGATTATTCAAGTGATAGAATGTAGTCTACCATTGCATCTATGTCTCCAGCTGGAACTAGACCACCTGGCATTCCACCATCTGTACCGTCTGCAATGATTTCTTTCATTTCATCGGCAGATAAATCTGTACCTGCTAATGCTGGCGCTCCGCCACCTTCAAGGTTTCCACCGTGACAAGATACACATTTCGCGTCCGCAAATGAAGCTGGATCGAAATCCGCTACGTCTTGTGAAGCATCTTCACCTTCGCTTGCAATTTCCTTTTTCTGATCGACTCCATATAAGGACATGAAGAAGATAAGTCCAACTCCCATCGCCATGATTAGGAGAAAAGGTACTACAGGATTCTTACCCATCGAATTACCCTCCTTCAACAATTTCAATTCTATAATTAATATAGTTCACAACTAATATTGTACTGTAAATAGAACTAAACGGAAAGGGGTTTCAGTAAAATATTCTTTTTTTGTGTCATTTTCGACAAAAAGTTCACAATTTCAACCAGTTTACATAGGATTTTCCCTTGAATTCTATTAAAAATCCCTTAACATCCGATTAATTTTGCAATGACCATTCTTTGAACTTCAGATGTCCCTTCGCCAATTTCCAGTAATTTCGCATCTCGCATCATTCTTTCAACTTCATATTCTTTCATATAACCATAGCCACCATGAATTTGTACGGCTTCATTGGCAACTTCCATCGCAATTTCAGAAGCATATAATTTACACATTGCAGCTTCTTTAGAAAAAGCTCTTCCTTCATCTTTTAACCAAGCCGCTTTATAAACCATATTGCGCGCGAGTTCAATTTTCATCGCCATATCCGCAAGTTTAAATTGTGTCACTTGAAATTCTGATAATGTCTTCCCAAATTGCTTTCGTTCTTTCGAATATTTCAATGCACGATCAAATGCGCCTTGCGCAATCCCCACAGCCATCGCACCAATGCCAATACGTCCCCCGTCTAATGTGACTAAAAACTGTTTGAAACCGTTTCCACGAACGCCTAATAAGTTTTCTTTTGGAACACGGACATTGTCCAAGACGAGTTCTGTTGTATTCGAAGCATTTAATCCCATTTTTTCATAATTATCGATGACTGTGAATCCTTCCGCATCTGTCGGTACAATAATCGCGCTAATTTCTTTTTTTCCGTTTTCATTGCCTGTAATTGCGGTAAGCGCCAAATGTTTTGCATAGCTCGCATTGGTAATATACACTTTTGAACCATTGATAATAAAATCATCGCCATCTTCCGTTGCAGTCGTCTGCGTCCCCCCGGCATCAGAGCCTGCATTCGGTTCCGTTAATCCAAAAGCGCCAAAAGATTCCCCTGTACAAATTGGCGTTAAGTATTTTTCTTTTTGTTCTTCAGTGCCAAATAAATTTAATGGCGCGCCCCCTAAAGAAATATGTGCAGAATACGTAATACCAGTCGAAGCACAAGCGCGGCTTAACTCTTCAGTCACGATCGCAAAACTAATCGTATCACCGCCGCCTCCCTCGTATTTTTCCGAAAATGGAAGCCCCATTAATCCCATTTCTGATAGCTTTTCAAAGATTTCCACAGGAAATTCTTTTGTGCGATCTCTTTCAACTGCCCCCCGTGCAACTTCTTCAGTCGAAAATTCACGCATCATTTTTCGAATCATTTGTTGTTCTTCTGTTAAATCAAAGTTCATCTTCTCCATCCCCTTTTCTTTCTTACAATTTATGGAATAGCTTATCGTATTCAACCCCTATTCGAATACGCCCCAATTACTATCCCATAATTAACATTATAACGAATAATCGAAAGATTTCCTATAGACAATCTCCATACACACTAAAAAGCACCAAGAAAGTCCAAGCGCAGACTTTCCTGTTGCTTTTTAAAATTGGAAAATTAAAAAACCGATAATACAAACTAAACCAATTGAACCCGATAATGTAAAGTATAATAATTTTAAAAAGCGTCCTGCAAATAGCCACATTACACAATTCAAGATTAATAGACCAATGAGTAACATCGGTTGCTCTGAAAAGAATACTGACCATAATTTAAGCGACATCACGAGTAATAAAAAGGCACTTGCAATATATGTAAAAGGCATGACAACTGAACTGCGTAATGATTTCACCGTCGCATACGCCAATAAGCCAAAAACACCGATAGCGCCTAAATATAAAGCGACTTCATCGTTCATCACTTGCATCAGTCCTGCAATGACTAAACTCACAGCGGCGATTGAAATGAGTAACCATCTCTTTTTCATCTTTTCTTTATGTAAAACGGAAGCGCTTTTCTTTACTTCTTTCGCCTCATCTTCTTCCCCACCTGCATAAAGCGTTGATAAAAAATCGCAGTAATGGGCTGGCAATAAATTATTTTGTTTCCAATATTTAATCTCAGATAAAATAATGGTTTTTCGCCTTTTATTCACAAAACTCACTCCTGACATTTGAAAAAAGGGAGCTGCCTAGAAATTTTCCAGACGCTCCCTACTTTTATCATTCATGCCATTTGACTCGATACGATAGCACCTGAGTCAAATCATGCTTTGTCGCCCATATTATTCTAAGAAATCTTTTAGACGCTTACTTCTAGATGGATGTCTTAGTTTACGCAGTGCTTTCGCTTCAATTTGACGAATTCGCTCACGTGTTACACCGAATACTCGTCCAACTTCTTCAAGTGTACGCGTGCGGCCATCATCAAGACCGAAACGTAGGCGTAGTACGTTCTCTTCACGATCTGTTAATGTATCCAGTACATCTTCAAGCTGTTCTTTTAATAACTCATATGCTGCGTGTTCTGACGGTGATTGTGCTTCAGAGTCTTCAATGAAGTCTCCTAAATGTGAATCGTCTTCTTCACCAATTGGTGTTTCCAGTGATACAGGCTCTTGTGAAATCTTTAAAATTTCACGTACACGATCTGCCGTTAATTCCATTTCTTCCCCAATTTCTTCTGGTGTTGGTTCGCGTCCTAAATCTTGTAGTAATTGACGTTGTACACGAATTAGTTTATTGATTGTCTCAACCATATGAACCGGGATACGAATCGTTCTTGCTTGGTCAGCAATTGCGCGTGTAATCGCTTGACGAATCCACCATGTAGCATACGTACTGAATTTGAAACCTTTCGTATGGTCAAATTTTTCAACAGCTTTAATCAGTCCCATATTTCCTTCTTGAATCAAATCAAGGAACAGCATACCGCGTCCAACATAACGCTTTGCAATACTTACAACAAGACGTAAGTTTGCTTCTGCTAGTTCTTTACTTGCTTCTTCGTCACCTTCAATAATACGTTTTGCAAGTTCAACTTCTTCATCACCTGTTAATAATTCAACACGACCAATTTCTTTTAAATACATACGTACTGGGTCATTAATTTTAATGCCTGGTGGTACGCTTAAATCATTTAAATCGATTTTATCATCGTCTTGTTTTGATTTATTTGAGGCATTACTTCCGTCATCATCTTCTGATTCACGGTCCATTTCAATTCCTTCTGCTTCTAGAAGATCAAGGAACTCTTCAAATTGCTCAGGTTCAACTTCAAATTTAGATAGTTTATCTGTTACCTCATCAAGTGTAAGTTCACCTGTTTTTTTACCCGCTTCTAATAATTGCTCTTGCATTTCTTTTAATGTTAGTTCTTCTTTAGTTGATAATTCTTTTTTACTCATATTGCTTGTTCCTCCTTCTAATACCAGACGATGACTATAGAGTGGTCAATGATTGACGAAGTTGAATCACTTCTTGGGATAATTTCACTGCCAAAGGGATATCATTGTTTTTTTCTGCTTCAAATGATTCATGTTTCTTTTCTTTGATTTTCATTTCAATCCGATGTCTTTCTAGACGCCGAATACAATCTTCTATTTCTTGTTCTGCATAATCCGGATTACTGTCAAGCGTCGCCGCTTCAAACACGACTTTACGCAATTCACGGTCTTCAATCGATTCTAGAAAACGGTGAACATCGGGTGTTTGATATTGTTCATAAAACCCCGCTAATTGCACAAAAATAACCTGATAATCTTCATGATAAAACAATTCTCTTTTTTCATTTTTAAAGCGGTCAAAAAGTACCCCGTCATTTAATAAATGATGTAATAATATTCTTTCCGCGCGCTCTTCTCCAGATACACGACGCTTTGCCGGCATTGGCGCAGCCATTTCTCTTTCGGCTTCAGGCGGTGGAATGGCTTGCGCTTTTTCTTGCCTTGCTTGATTGCCCGCAACTTTAATAAATTGTTGATGAATCGCTTCAATTGAGACATTCGTTTCTTCCGATAATTGTCTCATGTATAAGTCTCTTTCCACCGGAGAAGTCCGATGTGCCAATTCTTCTAACACTTCATGAATAAACTGTAAAACGTCATTTTCATACGATAAATTTTTCGAACGTTTTGCATAAGACATGATAAAAGACATATATGTGTGGGGGTTACCAATCACTTGATTGCGAAAGGCTTCTCCCCCGTATTCTTGAATATAATCATCCGGGTCCATCTGATTTGGCAGTAACGCGATTTTTGCGTCCATACCTTTTCTAGCCGCAAGCTGAGCAAAACGTTTCGCTGCTTCCCAACCTGCATCATCCCCATCACAGCAAATGATTAATTCTTTCGCGATTCTTTTCAGTTTTAAAAGATGCGCTTCAGATAGTGAAGTCCCCATAATTGCAACTGCATTTCCAACGTCGATACGATCCGCTGCAATTGTATCCATAAAACCTTCAAACAGTATTACTTTACCCGTTTTTCGAATGTTCAGACGTGCATTATGCAAATTATATAAAACTTTACTCTTTTCGAAAATGGGTGTCTCGGGGCTGTTCAAATACTTTGCAATCTCTTTCTCGCCAGAAATCGAACGTCCTGAAAATGCAATGACCTGTCCATGTTCATCCGAAAGTGGAAACATAATCCGTCCGCGAAATCGGTCAAAATAATCCGTGCCATCGTCTCGCATTACACAAAGACCCGCACGTTCCATTTCTTCCATGTTAAATCCTTTACGTTTTAACAGACCTGATAATGCACCATAATCATCCAGCGCCCACCCAATACCATATTTTTCAATATCCTCTCTAGAAAATCCTCTTTCTTCGAGATATTGAAGCGCTTTTTCACCTTCAACCGTATTCAATAAAATATGGTTGTAAAAGTTTTGCGCAAATGCATGTGCTTCCATCAATGGTTTAAACGCTTGGTTTTGTGAAGTGCCTGCATGTTCATTTGGCATCATCTCTAAACCGATTCCTACACGCTCCGCTAATTTTCCAACAGACTCAATAAATGTTCTATTTTCCAAGTCCATAACAAAAGTAATTGCATTGCCACTTGCCCCACAACCGAAACAGTGAAAAAGCTGCTTTTCTTCTGAAACCGAAAAAGAAGGTGTGCTTTCTCCATGGAAAGGACAAAGTCCAAACCAGTTTTTCCCTCTTTTCGTCAATTGAATATATTCACCAATTAAATCGACGATATCTGTCTTCGTACGTATTTCTTCTATCGTCTCTTCAGGAATTCTTGCCATTCAATCACCATTTCTATTTTCTATTGCTAACCTTTTCGAGATAACTTTTGATTTTCCTTCTTTTTACGACATTTTTTTTATCGTTTTTTCATTTAATCAACATTTAGTTTGCACACGAATGAAGCACTCATTCATTTATAACATGTGAAAGTGCCTAAAATTGCCTATTTATTTTTTTTAATCCTTTGTGAAACTACCATTCTACATGATAACATATATTTTTTCTAATAACAGAT
>CANSAF010000069.1 GCA_947644645.1 uncultured Sporosarcina sp.
TCGTTAGCCCGAGCGCTGTAAAAGAAATTCGAATCAGCCATTTTTGAAGCGTAGCTTGGAAAACGGTTCTCCATGTCATTAAAATTAACCCAAATAACCCGATTATGTATAAAATCACCGAAAGCAGTTCAATCCACCGTGAAAAGGTAATGCCAATCGCAACAATCATTGGTGAGATGATTAAAATAGAAGCGACTCTTTTATAAAAACGTGTTTGATTGATTCGCCCTAAAAATCCAATAAATATAGGGAGGATAAATGCAGAGTAATGAAAATGAATCGCTGTTAACCAAGTAATTAACGGGCTAAATCCAGTGTCAAATCCAATCGTGTAAGCGAAAAACCAAGCGCCACCCATTGCGAGATAAATGAGTCCAATGTCTATGGAAAATTCTTCAAAGTTTATAAAGCCTCGATTGAGAAAGCGAGAAAATCCATATAATGCAATGACGCATGTGAAAAATAAGTAAACCGCTGCAAAAAGCATATCCCATGTAGAAGGGAAGATTTGTAACATAGCAATAGAGAAATAAGCAGGGATTGCAAATAAATAATAAGTCCTTGAAAACCAATCATTTCGCGTTATAATGAGCCGTAAAATAATCGGAATATAAAGAAGTTGAGCGATTGTCAGTAAAAAGAAAGGCCAAAGTCTATCAGAAAAAATCATCACAATCACAAATAAAATGATATGAACCAATAAAAAATTACGCATCTTCATTTTGCACAAACGTCCCTTCATAAAAGAAAACTTGTCCAATGATTGGATTACGAACAGAAACTGTAATTTGATAAAGTGCTTCCTCGTCCAAATAGCTTTCCGTAACAGTGGCAAGTCCTTGAAGAAGACGCGGCAGCGGAATTTCCAACTTACCAAACACAAGTCGCTGGTTTAAAGAATTAATTTTCAAAGCGCCTTGATCTGTTACTGTAAAAGCCAAATCTGAGTAAAATAAAGGCGGTTCACCGAGATAATCTTTAATCACAAGGCGCTTTTCGTCAAGACTCATCAGTGCATTGAAGTAGCGCCGCTTATTTTGAAAATGAAAAATACGTTCCCAATGAACTTGTGATTCGCCTGTCTTTGAGGTGAAAGCCGTATTTTTAATGGTAAAAGGAATCGATTTTCCGTGTTCTGGAAAGAGTAATTTCCATTTAACACCGAGCCGAAATAAAAGAAATAACCATTTTGGTCCACCTTTTATTTCACGCATGACGCCCGTTGCTTGAAACCGCATCCCATCTTGTAACTGGTACCTTTTTTGAAGCATCGGGTGAAGCCGAGTAAAATCTTTTCCCATCACTTTTTGATAAATGGACATCTCTTCAACGCCTTTCTCTTTTGCAACTTTTGGCGGAAGGGACATCTTTACTCATGAACCAACCAATCGCAGAAAGTGCAATTAATGTGAAATTAAATGTAACGGGATTAAATGGATGAAGCGCAGTCGAAGGTACAGTGAAGACGGCCGCCAATGTGAGTGCTGGAAATAACAATAATTGTAAAAGAAAAAGCGGTCTTTTATTGGGCAGGCATAACCATAATAGCCCAAAACCGATTTCTAGCCATCCAATAATCAAAACGGCTGTTGTTAATCCATTTTCTGAAAGCGCAAAGGCATTGCCAATCATTTCACGCTCTGCTGGATGCATCGCAATGACTTTTGGCACTAATCCTTGGTAGAACCAAATTATTGAAAATACGAGCATGATGGCGTAAGTACTGAAAAATCGTAAGTACTGGGAACGGGGTACTTCTCCTTTTTCCAACCATCTTTTCAGCACATCAAAACTAAGTGCTGTCGCCCAACCGATTAACGGGCGGAATAATAAGCGGTCAATGATTTTTCCGGTCTTGCCAAAATTTACATTATAATCATACTGTGTTAGAAAAGTAACGTCCTTTTCTTGTGGTTCGTATTTCCAATATCCTCTACCTTCACGAATTGGCGAGAAAAATTGATCGGTTCCAAAATGTAGAGAGGATGATCTTATGCCATTTTCTTTATGATGGGTGCCAACACTTTTTCCCCACCCTTCAACTGTCAAAAATGGGAAGACGGATCTTGAATAAGTAAAGCATTGAGGTTCATTTTTATTTTTCGGCAAATAAGTAATTGACGAGAAGCGCAAATCCCATTGCTCATGCAGCTCTGGAACTTGGGTCGCATTCCAAATCTCTTCAATATCTGCTTCAATAGACACTTCAACGTAAATCGGCTTCATCTTTTCAACCTCCTTATGAATCTAGTATAAGTTATGGTGTAATTGAAATGAAGAGAGAGAATGCCTAAAAAATCAATCTAATTCAAAGAAGATTTAGAAACTAAATGATTAAATGCCATTTTGACCTTTATTTCTTAGAAGATAAAGGATAAGGTAAGAAAGGAAATATCGGAGTAAAAGAGGTGGAGAGATGAAGAAAATCTCATTAAACAATCTTCGGTTACAAACAAAGCTAATGCTTCTCGTTTCTGTCGTTGTACTGATTTCATTAATTGCGACTGCGTATTTAATGGGGAGTCAAGCAGTGGCACAATCTAAGCGATATCAAGAAGAAAAAGTAATGGACATCGCATTGACATTAAGTCATTCTCAAGTGATTCAAGATGGCTTAACAGGAAAAGTATCGGCTGAAATGATTCAGCAATATGCAAAAGAAGTGCGAGTGTCAACCGATATTCAATATATCGTTGTGCTTGATCAGGAAAGGATTCGTTTATCCCATCCAAATACAGATCGAATTGGCGGTACTTTTGTGGGTGGTGATGAAAATCGTGCTTTTGAAGAAGGTGAGCGCTATACTTCACTTGCGAACGGGACGCTGGGTGAAGCGTTAAGGGCATTTGTCCCTGTTTATGTAGAGGGGGATTTAGTAGGGGTTGTCGTCGTTGGCATTTTAGCAGAAAACCTGCGAGCGGTTGTTGCCGATAGTCTTTATACAAGTTATATGGGCATCGGTTTTGGTTTATTGATTGGTAGTATTGCAGCATTTTTCCTGGCAAGACAAGTAAAACAAACTTTATATGGTTTAGAACCCAACGAAATTGCTCAATTACTTTATGAACGTGATGCAGTATTACAATCTGTTCAAGAAGGCATTATTGCGATTGATGATAAAGGGATTATCAATGTAGTCAATGAATCCGCACGCCAATTATTTAATAAAGCGGGTATCACGGGAGAACCAATCGGACAATCTGTAGACCATTATTTACCTTCACTACAACTAAAGGAAACTTTAAAGACGCATAAAATAAATTTAAATCAAGAAGAAAAATTAAATAGTCTTGATGTGGTGATTAATCGTATGCCGATTCAAGGAAAGAATCAAACAGTCGGCGCTTTAGCAACGATACAAGACAAAACAGAGTTATTGTCTTTAATTGAACAATTATCGATTGTGAAAACGTTTGCGGAAACGCTTAGAATTCAAACGCATGAATTTAAGAATAAGTTACATGTTATTGGCGCCATGGTACATACAAAATCTTATGAAGAATTAAAAGAATATACGACGTACTTATCGGATTTTTATCAAAAAGAAGTGGGAACAGTTTCGAAATATATTCATGATCCGATTATTTCTGGTTTTTTAATTAATCAATTAAGTAAGACACATGAGTTAGGGATTCATGTTGAAGTAGATGGGGAAGTGCCTCTTCCAAAACTCAAGAAGATTGACCAAATGGATAAAATGATTACGATTATCGGCAATCTGTTTGAAAATGCGGTAGAAGCCGTGCGACATCAAGAAGACGCTTCTATTGATATGTATATTAACTATAAGGATGCATCTTTTATATTCGCGATTACAGATAATGGACCAGGATTTGCGCAAGATGATTTTGTGAAGTTAAGTACAATTGGCGCATCTACAAAAGGAGAAAATCGTGGTTACGGATTATATATGATTCAAAAAGCAATAGATGAATTAAATGGTAAAATGGAAGTGTTCACTGAAGCGTCTGGGACGACGTTTTCTGTAAAAATTCCTTACGAGGGGGATCAGGATGATTAATGTATTAATTGTAGAAGACGATCCAATGGTTGCAAAATTTAACCGTCTTTACTTGGAAAGCATCGCAGGATTTACGGCTTGTGGCGTTGCGAATAATGCGGAAGAAGGATGGAAACTATGTCAAACACTTGATATTGATCTTGTATTATTGGACGTTTATATGAATAAAAAAACTGGGCTTGAGTTATTAAAAGAACTCAGACAAGCTAATCATCCTGTTGATGTAATGATTATTTCTGCGGCGAATGATAAAGAATCCATTCAGACTGCACTCCATAATGGTGCCGTCGATTATTTGATCAAACCTTTTAGTTTTGAACGTTTTCAAGAAGCGTTGTTAAATTATATGGAGAAGCATCAAGTGATGAAAAACTTCGAACAAATTAGACAAGAAGACTTAGACGTTTTTTTATTAAAATCTGGTGAAAAGAAAAATCCGTTATCCAATCTACCAAAAGGTTTAACGGAACAAACACTCGCTACGATCGCAAAAGAAATCTTAGCGAAAGAACATACACAATTTTCCACAGCGGATTTGGCAATGAAAACAGGGATTTCCCGCGTATCTGTTCGAAAATACTTAAACTTTTTAGTAGATTTAAATATTTTAATTGTGGCAGTCGTTTATCAAGAAGCCGGACGTCCTTTACATCTATTCCAATTAAACTTAAGTAAAAAAGGATTATTAAAAACATTTACAAGATAAAAATTTTATAAATACGAATTGGAGGCATTTAGAAACGTAGACTTTTTCTAAATCGCCTCCACTTTCTTTATTTACATAAGTCTTTCTTTGATTACGGAAACTTCTATAATTTTAACAATAAGATTATAGTTAATTATCAAATAGTAAGCGTTTACATCAAAGGGGGAATGGGATTTTGAAAACAACAGTAGCAACAGTCTGGCAAGGGCTTTGGCGCTCTCATAATCAGACAAAAAAGCATTTAAACTTTTTTTCTTATAAAAAGGAAGTAGAAGCGATAAAGAAAGGGCGCACTGAGCAAGAAAGACAGTCAACCGGCGGACCAACACCTGAAAAGCAAAATGAATTTAATAAAAAATCATATTCAAGGGCTCAGATTGTCGGGTTATTATTAGGGCCTTTATTATTTTTACTCACGATGTTCTTTTTTTCACCAGAAGGGTTATCGTCTGAGGCTAGATCCGTGCTGGCGGTTACATTATGGGTAGCGACATGGTGGATTACAGAAGCGATTCCTATTCCTGTCACATCACTTTTGCCGATTTTTTTATTGCCCGTTACAGGTGCTTTAGATAGTGGTACAGTTACTTCATCTTATGGAGATGACATTATTTACTTGTTTTTAGGTGGTTTTTTTATCGCAATGGCGATGGAGAAATGGAATTTACATAAAAGAATGGCGCTAGCAATTATTGCGTTTATCGGCACAGGCACGCAAAGAATTTTGCTTGGTTTTATGGTTGCGACCGCATTCTTATCGATGTGGGTATCCAACACTGCGGCTGTTATGATGATGGTACCAATGGGGTTAGCCATTACAGCACAAGTAGCGGATGCATTAAAGGGAAGTCCAGAAGAAAAAGAATTACCGAAGTTTGAAAAAGCATTAATTTTTGGAATTGGTTATGCCGGAACGATTGGTGGTTTAGGCACATTAATCGGAACACCCCCAAATATTATTTTAGCTGCACAGGTGAAAGAATTATTCGATGTGGAGATTTCTTTCGCAGGTTGGATGTTAATTGCAGTTCCGATTGTCATTGTATTAACAATTGTGACATGGCTTTATTTAGGGAATCTCGCATTTAAAATGAGCATTAAAGGTTTACCGGGTGGAAAAGAAGTGATTCAAAACGAACGTCAGTCACTTGGAAAGATGAGTTTTGAGGAGAAAGTTGTCGCGGGTGTCTTTGTTTTTGCGGCATTTATGTGGATTACACGAGAGTTTATTTGGATTGGACTTATGCCAGATTTAAAAGATGGCATGATTGCGGTACTGGCGACGGCGATTTTGTTTACAATGCCCACGTCTAAAAAATATGGCAGCAGAATTCTTGAATGGAAAGATTCAAAAGAAATTCCTTGGGGCATCTTACTGCTTTTTGGAGGCGGACTTGCGATCGCAGCTGGGTTTAGACAAACAGGTCTATCGGAGTGGATTGGGACACAATTAACAGTATTAGAAGGTTTCCATATGTTAATCATTATTACACTTTCGACTTTACTTGTATTAGCATTAACTGAAATTACATCAAATACAGCGACAGCAACGATGATTTTACCAGTTCTTGCGGCACTTGCACTCGCGCTTGATATGCATCCATTTGCTTTAATGATTCCGGCTGCTATGGCTGCAAACTGCGCATTTATGTTACCCGTTGGTACACCGCCAAATGCGATTATCTTTGGAACCGGAAAAATTAAAATCATTGACATGGTTCGCGTAGGATTTTTCATTAACTTATTTAGTTTAATTTTAATTGTTCTAGTCATTTACCTATTTATGCCAGTTGTTTGGGGCATCGATTTAAATAGCGTGCCTTTAGGTTTTTAATTAATGAAAATCACTCATCGTTTATCAATTTTTGAATCGGGTATAGTAAAGATGTATTTACAATATAAGATTGATAAGGAGCGAGTAAAATGGCAGATTGGTTAACAAGTTTACAAACAAAAACACCGCAAGAAGGATTCGAACTTGCGATTACGCTTGCAAGAAAGGGAGTCGCCTACACACAGACTTCTGCGGAAATGAGAGAACAGTTAAGGGATAATTATGCGAATAATGCCGATAGTTTAACGATGGCATCGCAAGTTGTTGCGGTACATTTTCAAACAGTGGCAGCAGCGAATAATTATTGGAAAGAATAAAGAGAAAGGGAGGACTATTTAGAAAAAATCTAAGTAGTTCTCCTATTAAACTCCGATTCCTAGCTTTAAAATTTCCTCCACATGCGTTTTTACGGCTTGATTGGCGTATTTGAAAACCGCATCTTCTCCTGCAGTTGTAACGGATACTTGACTAAAATAGGGGTCTAGTTTTTCCCATTTGACAAGGCGAATTTGTTTATTTGAAAAATAGCGCTGTTCCTGAAGATACTGTTGGAGTAGTTGGTGAAGCAATTTTTCTGCAAAAGGAACGAAAGCATTCGCACATTTCATGGTGTTCATCGTTTCTAAATCTATTTTTAAATAACGAATGGCAAGTTCTAGCATAAGAAATTGGTGGAGACGATGGCGATCTTCTAGTTTAATCATCAAGTTCAGCCCTTTGAATTGTGGTAAATGGAATTGAGCGGAATCCTTCATTTAACGTCAATAAAATTTGTTTCTTTTGAAAGTCAATATGGTGAATTAGCCCGGTAAAACGATGCCATTTTTCCATTTCAAAAGTTGTCAGTGTAAGAGATTTCTGTTGTTGATAGGCGACTTCTATTGTTTGTTGGAGTTCCTCGAGTAGCCATTCTGGTAATTTTTCAGGCTTTTTTTCTTGCTGTAATTCCTTGTTCCACTCATGTAAACGTGAAATATGCGCCGGCAGCATCATTGACGTCCATTTTTTCATTCCTCTGTCGATTGCCATTTTAAAACCTCCTTCAATTATGCTAAATGTCCGCCGATTAACTCACTGCGTTTTCTTGCAGTTCCCGCATCTGTATAAGAAACTGCGCGTAAAACCGCATTGGGTCCAAGTCGGTCGCGTAACTGGTCGACTGTTTTTGCGAGTGTAAATCGTTTGAGTCGATGTTGATCAAATAAATCTAATTGGACACCGGAATTTTGCGTGATATTGGCTACATGAATTGTTAATTTTCTCACAGGTAATGCATCATAGTATCGATGGAATAATTGGCAGCATGCCTGATAAATTTCCATCGTGTCGTTTGTCGGATTTGGTAAAGTTTTTGAACGGTGAAATCCTGTTGTTGCAGTTTTTTTACTATAGGACAAACTTAAAGAAATTGTGCGTGCTGCGAAATTTTGGTCGCGTAAACGTTTAGCAATATCTTCACACATTTCAAGTATGACTGTTTGAATGGCTTCTTTTTTATAATAATCTTTGAGTAAAACTTGCCCTTTACTAAAACTAATATTTTTGGCATGAAAAGGTTCATGTAAATCGGCATAATCAATTCCCCATGCATGGGCATGCAGTTGTTTGCCAATTACACCGAACTTCTTCTGGAGTAACTGAATATCCGCATGCGCAAGATCCCCAATCGTATAAATCCCAAGTGCATTTAGGCGCTGTTCTAAATTTGTACCAATGCCCCATATTTTTGAAAGTGGTGAAACGGACCATAATTTTGTTTGAACATCACCATAAGTCCATTCTGTAAAACCTGTCTTTTTTGCTTCTAAATCGAGCGCTAATTTCGCTAGTAACATATTGGGTCCGAGCCCGACAGCAGATAAAATACGAAACTGATCATAAATGGCTTGTTGAATCGCAAGTGCGGTTGTTTTAGGCGAGCCCCAAAGTTTTTTTGTATCCGTTAAATCAACAAAAATTTCATCGATACTGTAAATGAACATCGACGATTTGGGGACAAATTCAGCAATTAATTTTGCAATTTCAATAGATAAATCAATGAAAAAAGACATTTTTGGCTTGAAAAGCTGAATTTCAGGATCATTGGGAATTTCATATTTCCGACTGCCCGTTTTAATGTGATGTTTTTCTTTTAAGGGTGGAGAGGCAGCAAGTACGACGCTTCCAGGTTGTTCAAAATTTGCAATGACAGCAATCGGCACTTTCATCACATCCATGCCTTCTAACATCGCGACACAACTTGCATAAAAGCACTTCATATCAATACAAATAATTGAACGTTCTGGCTTCTGCACGTACATTTTCATTTCCTCCTTGAAAGTAGTGATGTTTTTATTATAGGAACAATTGTTCTTTTGTTCAAGTGGAAATATGTAGCACCCTAGGAAAATTCCAGAAAACGTAGTATCGAACTTCTTTTCGTGAAAAGATGTGATGACTAAGCTAAATGAAGAGTAATGAACAGAATTTTGGGGAATATGTTAAATGAAAAAAGTATTGCGTTATTTCTAAAGGTTATTTATAATACCATTAACGAAGAATTCGCAAATAGGTCGTTAAATGAAAAGGAGGGTATTTTATGGCTTCTGCAAAACAAAGAAATATTATATTATTGTTATTATTTGTCGGGTGGGCGATAGGGAATTTTGACCGATATTTTATTAACTATGCGATTTTGTCAATCACGGAAGATTTGCAATTAAATCCATCTAGCACAGGGATGATTTTAAGTGCTTTTTTCTTAGGGTATGCCATTATGCAAATTCCAGGCGGTTGGTTGGCTGATAAATTTGGCTCTAGGCGAGTATTGCTAGCTTCAGTCTTTTTATGGTCTGTATTTACAGCGCTTACAGGAGCGGTGTGGGGACTTGCATCGATGGTAATGATTCGCTTTTTATTTGGAATTGGAGAAGGAGGATTTCAACCGTCAAGTTCCAAGCTAATTTCACAAACATTTCCAGTTTCTAAAAGAGCATGGGCGATGTCGGTTATGCTTTCAACAGGTGGAATTGTGTCGTTAATTGTGCCGTTATTGTCGGCATATATGTTAACAACAATTGGCTGGCGTGTATCCTTTCTTGTACTGGGTGGAATTGGATTTCTGATCACAATTCTTTACTGGTTCTTAATTAAAAATCCGATAGAGCTTCAAGAAGAACTGAAGACTACAATCGAAACAAAGCAAGAAGGTATTTTTAAAGAATTATTAAAGACACCACTTATGTTAAACTTATTTATCGCGTACTTTAGTATTTATGCCATTAACTGGGGACTTGCAACATGGTTGCCAACATATCTTGTGAATGTTCGAGGGCTAGATATTATTTCACTAGGATGGGTACAAACGATTCCAGGATTGGCCATGATTTTAGCGATTTATACTTCAGGTTATATTATTGATAGGCTACCAAAAGGTCGAGAAAAAGTTGTCGGCGCATGTTCAGCGGTAGCGGTTGGGATTTTATTGTATTTAATGTTTAATGCGCCAAATGTAACGATGTTTATTACATATCAAACAATTGTAATGGCATTCCTTTCGTTTGTGATGCTGTTATTACCAGCTGTTATTTTGAAAAGGTTTCCAACGACAGTTACGGGAACGAGTATGGGGATTGCAAATACGGGGGGACAATTAGCGGGCTTTATTACGCCACTTGCAATCGGATTTATTGTCCAAGCATTTAATGGTTCATATGATGCGGCATTTTGGATGTTAATTATTTTCGCGATTATTTGTACCGTTTCGCTATTAACATTGAATTATGAAAAAGGAAGTTTACTACAAGAAGAACAATGAGTGAAAGGTAGGAATTGTTAATGGATATTAGGAAAGCGGTTTCAAATATTATTGAAGAGCAAAAAGAAAAATGGACTACGTTAAGCGATAAAATTTGGGAAGTCCCGGAGTTATTTTTTGAGGAACACCAATCATCGGCATATTTGAGTGAAGCTTTGGAAAAGGAAGGATTTGCGGTTGAACGGGGTGTTGCGGGATTAGAAACAGCTTTTGTCGCAAGTTTCGGAACTGGAAAACCTGTAGTTGCGATTTTAGGTGAATTCGATGCTTTAGCTGGTTTAAGTCAGAAAAAAGGTGTTTCCCGTCATGAACCAATTGAGGAAGGGGGAAATGGGCACGGCTGTGGTCATAATTTGCTTGGGACAGGTTCATTTGCTGCTGCTGCCGCAATTAAAACGTATATGGAAGAGAATGATATAAAAGGGACGGTGCGTTTTTATGGATGTCCGGCGGAAGAAGCTGGATCGGGAAAGGCTTTTATGACACGTGCAGGGTTATTCGACGATGCAGATGTTGCATTTTCTTGGCATCCATGGGACGTACCAGGACTTATGGATGTGAAAACATTGGCTAATTATGCGACCCTTTTTAAGTTTAAAGGGAAAAGTGCACATGCTGCTGCGGCACCTCATTTGGGAAGGAGTGCGCTCGATGCGGTTGAATTAATGAATGTGGGCATCAATTATTTACGAGAGCATATGATTCAAGAAGCAAGAATTCATTATGCAGTGACGGATACAGGGGGTACATCCCCGAATGTTGTACAAGCGAATGCAGCCGTGTCTTATTTAATTCGTGCACCTGAAAAAGGCGATGTACAAGATTTATATGAACGTGTTTATGATATCGCGCGTGGGGCTGCATTAATGACGGGGACAACTTTTGAAGTGGAATTTGTCGGTACAGCATCAAATTTAATCCCAAATCAAGTACTTGCAGATGTGATGCATGAAAATCTTGCAAACATTGAATTACCGACTTATGATGAACAAGAGTTAAGATTTGCTAGAGAAATCCGCGAAACATTAACTGAGAATGATGTAAATAATGCTTATGTGGGTCGAGATCGTCAAACAGTTAAAAAATTGAAGGAACGTACGATTGCAGATTTTATTCCACCACAAAATCAAATAGAAGCCGTATTATCAGGTTCAACAGATGTGGGAGATGTGAGCTGGGTCGTGCCAACGATGCAGTGTTTAACAACTTGCTTTGCAATTGGTACGCCATTGCATACATGGCAAGCTGTTTCACAAGGGGCAACATCGATTGCGCATAAAGGGATGCTACAAGCCTCGAAAGTAATGGCTGCTACAGCATTACAAATGATGGAAAATCCAGAACTAATTGAACGGGCGAAGGAAGAGTTAAAGGAAAGACTTGAAGGTCAAGTGTATGAATCTTTAATTCCAGCTACTGTGGGGGCAATGAAATAATGTTAAGATAACAATTGAGGAGTGTTACAGAAAAAGGTCGAATTCATTTTCTGGACAGCTCCTCTTTTTCAAATGATGTATGCAGTGGAAAGGTTGGGGAGATTTATGTATAAGATAGCAGTTGTAGGTCCCGAGCAATCAGTTAATCGAATACTTGAAATCGCAAAAGAATTTGAACAAGATTTAACTTTTATTCCTTATATTTATAAGAAGACAAGTGAAGTGAAAGAATTTGTTTTACAGCCCCCCCAAATGGTCGATTATTGGTTGTTTTCAGGTTATATTCCTTATCAAATTGCGGTAAATGCTTCTGGAAAAAAAGAAACATATGTACATATTGATTCGAGTGAATTAAGCATTTATAAGGGAATTGTTCAATTGTCAAAAGAACATCGTCATATGCTCGAAAAGATTAGTGTGGATGCGATTGAAGGTTTTTTCTTTGAAGATGAGTTATTGCAAGTAGAAAAAATGCTAAAGCAAACTTATATTAAAAAGTTTAATGTGGAAGTTAATGATGAACTGTTATTTGAATTTCATAATGAGCTATGGAAAGAAGATAAAATTGAAGCAGCATTTACTTGTTATCCAACAGTTTATGAAAAATTACAAAAATTGGGGATACCTGCCTTTTGGTTATCACCCTCACGTAATGAGGTCAGTCATACGATTCGAATGTTCTTCGAGAAAATAAAAACGTCTTATTATAAAGACACACAAATTAGTACGGCAATGATTGAAGTTTTGGCATATGATGCTATTCAAGAAAAACTAAAAGAATCCTATCAATTGGAATACTTAAAGCTTCATTTGAAGAAAACATTGCTACAATTATGTGAGCGCTTAGATGGCTCACTATTTGAAGAAGGCAATGGACGCTATGCCATTTTCAGTACAAGAGGAGCCGTTGAAAGAGAAGTGAACTTATTAAAAGAAAAAATAGCGTATTTAAAAATAGAGGCTGATTCGGATATCGCAGTTGGGATTGGTTACGGTCAAACTGTTTTTGCTGCAGAGATGAATGCGAATCGTGCCATTAGGGAATCGAAAAGGAAAGAAGCTAAAGAAATGGTGATGATTGAAGAAAACGGTAAAATGGTCGATATCATTGGAGAAGAAACGCTTGTTTATACGTACCGAACAAATGACCCTTATGTGATTGCGAAACTCGAAGAAGGAAATATCAGTATTAAAACATTTAATCGAATCACTTCTTTAATTCGAAAAATGAATTGGACGGACTTCACGACAAAAGATTTGGCGATTCATTTGAAAATGAGCGATCGAAATGCCCAGCGAATCATTGCAGATTTATGTAGAGTAAATCTAGTTGAACAAATTGGAAAAGCATCTCCCCATTCCAAAGGAAGACCTGTAAATGTGTATAAACTTTCAGAAGGTAAGGAATAACAAAATCGGCTTATTATTTAAAAAAGGTTGTCCAGAATTTTTCCGGACAACCTTCGTTTTAATTATCCCAAACATCATCCGCAATTTGCTTCACAAGCGATAGTTTGTCCCATTGATTTTCTTCCGCGACTAGATTGCCTTCTTCAGTCGAAGCGAAACCACATTGTGGGCTTAAGCAAAGCTGATTGAGTGGGACGTATTTTGATGCTTCTTGAATGCGTCCTTTAATTTGTTCAGGGTCTTCCAGTGCAGATGTTTTCGACGTGATTAATCCCAACACGACAGTTTGATTTTTAATAAAACGTAAAGGCGTAAAATCGCCTGCGCGTTCGTCGTCAAATTCTAAGAAAAAGCCATCGACATTGACACGGGAAAATAACTCTTTCGCAATCGGCTCATAACCACCTTGGTACAGCCATGCCGACTTGAAATTCCCACGACAAATATGAATCGTAATGGTCATATCTTCAGGCTTATTCGCAACAGCTTCAATGGTAATATCCGCAAACTTTTGAATGAGTACTTCGGGATCAAAACCATTTTCTTCAATTTTCTTTCTGAACGCTTCGCTAAATAAAGCGCCCCAACTCGTATCATCTAATTGTAAATAACGACAACCCGCGTCATAAAAAGCTTGGATCGCGTCCCGATATACTTGAATAATATCCGCCGCGGCTGCGTCTAGAGAATCATAAACAGGATTTTCCATATATGCTTTACTGCCAACTACGCCCGAATGGAAAATCATATTTGGACCCGGAATCGTTTGTTTTGCGACACAGTCACCTGCAACTTCTTTCAAAAATTTAAAATCCGCCAAAAAAGGATGATCTTCTGGGAAAGCTAGTTTGCTATCAACTGTATAAACCGTTGCTATTTTCATCGTACCTTGAAATAAACCCGGTGCATCCACATCAAACACACGAATCCCTTCCAAAGCTTGAATAAAGTCTAAATGCCACCATTTACGTCGGAATTCTCCGTCTGTAACCACTTCCAAACCAACTTCTTTTTGCTTCGCAACAAGTTTTTCAATTTCAATATCTTCAACTTTACGCAGCTCGGCTTTCGTGATTTCCCCATCAGTGAACTTTGCTCTTGCTTCTTTTAAAGCTGCAGGACGTAAAAAACTCCCGACATGATCGGCGCGAAAAGGTCCTTTTTTTGTTTGAATCATTTGTATTCCCCCAATAGTAAAGTATGTTTCATAATTATTATAACAAAATTAGAGCAGTTATTCAGAAGAATCTATCATTTGTGGGGGATTTGTTAGTAAAATCAAATCCGCAAATTTTTATTTAACAGCCCTCCAAAAGAAGTCTCCTTCTTCAAGCACGTGAAGGGCAAAGCCCAGCGCTAAGGGGGAGATGAATTTTGGCTGACGAACGTCGGAATTAATTTGTCAGTGAATAAACTTGAACATTAGTTCCCCTTTTGCTATAATGAACAGAATAGTGAGTTTATTGAAAGGGGAGGTGTTCTAAGATGATTCGCTGTTTGAAAACAAATTTTTATGCAAGTAAAGAGACAATTGACGCTTTATTTGAATGCAATCGCGTTTCTGCCGAAGTATGGAATCACTGTTTGGAACTTTCAAAAGAAAAACATTTGAAAACGGGCAAGTGGGTGACGAAAGATGAACTACAAGAAGGCACAAAAGGACTTTATCCCATACATTCGCAGTCTGTTCAAGCTGTCTGCCATAAATATATCTTTGCACGAGAATCCGCATATGCCGCAAGAAAAAGTGGATTCAACAATAAATATCCATATAAACAAAAGAAAAACTACAATACCAAATGGGCGAATAATGGGT
>CANSAF010000070.1 GCA_947644645.1 uncultured Sporosarcina sp.
GTACATACCTGTGGTAAAGGATTTTATTATCTAATCCATCAAACACGCGGACGAATCTTTCAATGCTAATCTGGTCATTCATCTTATGCGCGAGATCCCATTCCATTGCGTCGATTCTTTCTTCTAACCCAACAGCAATAGACCCTTCCGTCAACCTCACCCCGAACAGGTCACCGGAAACCCATCGTTTTAATTCTCTTTTTTCCCTGTCAATCTTAAATTCCAGATACTCTATTTCTTCGCTTAATTTTTGGTAATCTTTGAGCCACTCAGCCAAGGTAATCACTTCTCTTTCTCGCCATTTCTTCCGCTACCGTTAACCAAATAATTAGAAACGGAATTATAAGCCATGTCAACCTGCCGAAAAATACAGACTTCACGATTAAACCAAATACCATCGCCGCAGTCAGCATTCGAATCGAGACGTAAAATGTCTTCAAGAAAAATTTAAAGCCACCCAACCCTATCATCCTCCTTCCCCTTTTATCGCACGCATTATATCTTTCAACGAATTTGCCGCCCTTTCATACGTTTGAGCAATACCGCGCCATGAAATATAATCACCTTCATAATCAGATGCACTGCATAGCATTTTCCCTTTTGTGATTCTGCTAGAATATTGCGCGTCAGTTCCCGTTTTTCCCTCTTCTCTTGCCGCCTGATACTCCAAACCTTGTTTGATTTCCGCCATGCCTTCATAGTATTTTTGATTGCGCTTGTGATATGCAGCTATTACCCAAGCTTGACGCTCCGCCTTTGAATAGAGATACTGCATCTTAGCAATTTCGTACGGCGCTAAATGGTCCATGCGATCATCTAACGCCTGTATTTGCCTGATATATTTATCATGCGCATCTATGTAACCACTTATTTCATGGCGATTTTCAGATGCTTCCATTCACGTCACCCGCTTTTAAAATGGTAAATCGTCATCATTTAACAGTGGATCTGGTTGGTGCATTGGTGGAGCGTTGTGCGTTTGGCCATAATCGGAATAATTACTTGATTGCGTAGGATTCGGAGCGTTTTGTTGCTGATTTCTTGCATCACCGCCACTATCATACTGTCTGCCGTCATAACCCTGATTGTAGGAATTTTGTTCCCTGGCTGATTTCGGTTCTAAAAATTGAATGCTGTCGGCGACAACTTCCGTCATAAACACGCGGTTTCCGTCTTTCCCTTCGAAATTGCTCGTTTGGATTCTTCCTTCAACACCTGCAAGACTGCCTTTTCTTAGATAGTTCGCTGTGTTTTCAGCCTGCTTTCTCCAAGTAACGCAATTGACAAAATCCGCTTCACGTTGACCTTGTTGGTTTGTGAACGTCCGATTTACAGCGAGCGTGAAACGAGTGACCGCCACGCCGCCTTGTGTATACTTTAATTCTGGGTCTTTCGTTAAACGCCCGACTAAAACGACGCGATTAATCATTGTCTTCCGCCTCCGCTCGTTTTCCTTTTGCTAAACCCTTATCAGCCATTGAAATTAACCAGTCGAGCTCTTCTTCCGCCAAATAAGGATTAACAAATTTTTTTCTGCAACTTTCCACGTAAGCTTTAATGTCAGCTAACTTCAATTCATCCGATTTCATCATTTCATGGGCTTCGTTAAGTGCCATCTGTTTTTCTTCATGGGTTAAATCCTCGTACTTCACTCCGTCACCTTCTTACTTTTTCTAATCATTAGCGTTTTAGAATCAGCTCCTTGCATGAGTGATAATCCTACCCAAACATCCTCGCTAACGTCTGTAAATTCTTCAAAGCACCGAAATGCTTCCGTCATATTTTGACCTCTATAAACCACCGCAAGCTTCGGAGGATGACAAGACCAATTCACCGACCTTACTGCAAAAATCAATTTATAGTTATCCATCTCTTTCCCTCCGCTTCGCATTGCTATGAATAGTCATAACCGCCACTTTGGATAAACCAGTTTTTCTCCCTACCTCTTCGAAATCTAGTCCCCCAGACAGTAGTATTAAAGCCTCCGCTTTTCTAACTTCAATCGGCTTAATTTCTTCTACGACTTTTTCAGCTTTTTCAACTTTAGGTGGATCAGGAGCTTTTTCCGGTTCTCCATTTAACCTCTTCCCCAAATTTTGCAACTCTTGACCAACTTCACAATCAGAACAAATTCTTTTGACGTCGGCAGACTCATTGATGCCGACTAATTTTTTGCAGGGTAAACAGAATTCATCTTCCAAGCGATTAATATGCCTTAAAATGTTTAAATCCATTTATTCTCCCTCCTAAATCAATTCCAACAACTTTTTGTTCTCTTCTTCTTCGATTGATTCGAGCAAATGCCCGTATGTTTGTTGAATCATTGTCGTGTCGTTATGTCCAAGTCGTTTAGCGATTACTTGCAACGATATTTTTTGAGCAATTAAGATGGACGCTTGCGTGTGCCGCAGTTTGTGAATGCTGATTGGTTCTATATCAATTGCTAAAAACAAATTTTTTAGCACGCTATTAATTGTGGAATTATATATCTTTACTTTTTCAGCAACTAAAATCGCGCCGCTATCTATTTGCACTTCGTGTTTTTTCATCCATTCTAGGTATTGCTGCATGATGACCAAAAACTCTTGGTCTACTAGCACCTGGCGAATGCTTGACAGATTTTTAGTTGGTATAAATTTTTTCCCGAACTTATAATCCCATGTTTTATCTATGTTTAATATTGCGTTTTTAAAATCAATATCTTCTTCCGTGATTCCGATAATTTCTGAAAAGCGCGCTCCTGTTTTCAATGCAATATATATTGCAATCAAAATCATTTGCGGCAACCACCCGTAGTTATTGAAACTATGGGCCACTTCTTGCCTTTTGTCTTTAATCGTAAAGGTGGCGTTTGGACTTTGGCTCAAAGCAACGTGGATTGTCCCTATTAAATACCTTTTAAAATTCTTGTATTCGTCAATTTCCAACCACTTCTTTTCATCGCGAACCGCTTTTCGCTGTGCTACAGTCCATCTATCTTCTACGGATACGACTTCGATTCTTGCGCAAGGGTTAATTTTGATGAATCCATCGTGCTGGGCATCAAGAAGACTTGCGTTAATATATGTTTTTGTGTCAAGTACAGTTTGCCGCCTCCTCGTCTGACCGTATCGATTAAAAAACTCTTGCACATCTTTACGCTTGATTTTCTTTAGTTGGATTTGACCTAATTCATCATTTTCCAACAAATCCAGTACAATCAAATATTTTTGAATTGTAACATCTCTGACTTTCGGCTCTCGATATGTTTCGAACCAAACTTTAAAGTAATTTGCAAAGGTTAAATTCATCGCTCCTCCTCCCCTCAAAGAAAATCAAATATAGTCGATTGCCCTGCTTCAACTCTTGAAACAGCCGCCGCTTTAACTTCTCTTTCTTCCAAGTTACGAACAATATCAATCATTCTTTTTGCATTGGCGTTCTTATCAATCTTCTTTTCCTGTTTTAACCTTCGCAGATTGATAAAATGCATGGGCGTATACCAAGTTTCATTGTATTCTTGCGTCAATGTGTCCCCTTGCATGACTATTGCATCGATACCAAGCAACGACATTTGAATATAAGCCATTTTCACAACGTCATAATCCAGGTCATTGCAAATCACGCGCAATTTTTCCTGGTAATTTATTTCTTGTTTTTTCAAATCCTCTGCATATGCGATGATCGTGCCCCCGCTTCCGCATGACGGCTCATGCAATCTAATCAATTCTCCTGACGTTTCTACTTCCAAAAATCTCGCCATTAATCGAGATATACTGTACGGGGAAAAGAATTGCCCAACGTCTTTATTCGAGATTTCCAACTGCATGTATAACTCGCCTAAAAAATCACCTGTTTTATCCGTTAAGCCCATCGACACAAGATTTAACATTTTGGAGAATTTAACGGCCTCTTCGCTCTTGTACTTCTCCACTGTTTTCATATACAATTCTTCGCGCCGCTGGTATTGCTGCTTGTCAACTCTATTTGAAATTGCATATGCGGCGAGCGTCAAGAAATCTCGCCACAATTGGTACATGCTCCACTTTCCAACCATGCTTTTTAAAATGTCCAAAATTCTTTTTTGCGCTTCTTCATAAGTCACTTTTTCGTCAAGTGTTTCCATCTTCTTGCTCCTTCAAATAATCCGCATACCCCTTAGCAAGCGGAGCGATCTCCATGCGATATTTGTTAGCTTGCTCAACAATTACGTGGGACGACAAATTAAATTCTGTTGCCAATTTTAGATAAGATTCACCTTTTATATGGCGCTGTAATATTTCGACGAGTTTTACATGATAGCCGTCATAATCCGGTGCAAGTCCACTTAAAATAAAATCGTCTACAACATCCCGGCTGACCATTTCTTCTTTTTCTTCCGTTTGAATCTTTTTTGGTGGCATTCCTTCCAATTCCAATTGATCTGACGCATTAACTTCGGCAACGATGCCACTTTCGCTAACTTTATATCTAAGCAGAGGTTCTTTTGTTGCCGCGTCAACTTCAACTTTGTAGCTTATAACTGATGATTCCAATTCAACTGATGCCATATTATCGACCGTTTGTGCCATCAACTCTAATTGTCCATCCAGTTCTTCTTTTTTAACTTCAATGACAACTTCAATCTTTCCACCCGCCTTGACGTTCATTTTTTTTACAAATCCCTTGAATTTTGCGTATGACATGAATACCCCTCCCATTTATTACGATTTTCTTTTGATGATTAACCGCATGTTGTGATGTGCTCAAAATATTCGTCAAAATCGTCCGGTTCATCTTCGTGAAAATTGTTTAACTCAAATTCCTTCCCGCAATGTGGACATTCCGCGATATCCCCTAAAACAAAGTCTTCGATTGACATTTACTTCACCTTCTTGCTTCGCCTAATGTTCGGAATGCATATCAACTACTCTTCGTATCCACTTCTAATTTTTTACGTCTTACCGGACTGTGTACTGGGTTATTGCAGTAATATTCACCGTACTGCCTATAGTTATATTTTGTTTCACCACAAATTGGGCAACGACCGTTTTTATTATTTAATTTCATTTCACTCATAGCTGCCATAACCTCCACGCTTCTTAATGATCATGTGACACTTAAACCAAAATCGTTCTTTTTTCCACAACTCATTTTGCTCAACAAAACAATAATTCCCTTCCGTTCTTGCCAAGTAGTACGGAAGCATTTTATCTGCAAACAACTTTAAATCGTTCATTGGCATATTCTCAAGTTCATCATCAGTTGGCAAAACAATATTTTTCAGTTTTTCCATTTGAAACTCTCCTTGTTTCGCACTTTGTTCGGTATGTGTCTTACTAGTCTTCAGTGTTTAGCAAGTCATACAAGCCCCTTATGTCAAAACCTTCATTTCTTACAATGTTATTACCTACTATTGCACTGACGACATCCCAAAGCCCACTTAAATAGTCCGACGAGTCGGTAAAGTAAATGGCACTAACTGCCGGTTCTAGTGCTGACCTTTCACGCTCTGAAAGCGAGTCAATTACGAATATATTAGTGAGTTCGCTTATTTGCTGCTTACTCAACTCATAGTGATTTGCAATTTGTTCAGCCCAATCAGTAGGAATGGTACGTTTCCCTTTTTCAATAGCAGAAAGATAGCTGGGTGTTACCTCCAACTTTTTAGCCATATCTTTCATGATCTCATCATTGTCTATACGCAATTTGCGACAAAACTTTCCAAAATCAGTAACCATTAATCTAACTCCTTCCGTCGCTTTATGTGTCTAATACGTAGTTTCTCCATACTGTTAATTAAAGAAATTCATCTTCTATTACCTCATTTGTAAATAAATCTGGAACTTCTTGTTTCCAATTGCAGTTCTTGCAACAAAGGGTTAACTAAAATAAATTATCCGTTTCCGATAATAGCTCTAATTGTGGAAATAATACTTCGTGATTTTGTGAGTCATTTCCGCAAGTCAAAGGGTGAAAATCTCCGCTTTGCCACTTATTAATGGTGTTTCTGATTTTGTTTAATTGTGCATATGTGCCTTTCATTAAATAATCTCCTTACTTCACATTTTGTTCGGAATGTGTCTCAGATTCTAACTTTTGAGCCGAGAAAACCAACCACCATTTTACCGTCTTTAGACGGTTGGACATCAACGATAGCCATGACTTTTAATTTATCTTTTGTTCCGCTCATCATCCGTTCTATTTCAACAACTTCATAAACCTTCACCGGTTTGTCGGTTATTAGCATGACGTGTTGATACCTTCGTCCTTCATCTATTCCGTCAGCCATAATAATTTCTTGCATGTCGCAAAGGCTATCGACCGTATAATCATCGTAAAATGGGTCGTGGTTCCCATCTTCAATATCCTCTGCATATTGCTGAAGTGTTTCTGCTAGTTCTTCTGCCACCCTAACTTTTTTCTCGTTCATTTTTTCATCTCCCTTTCTTAGTTCACATTATGTGTCAAATACGACTTAAATTTAACTTGCTGGTAATTTGCAAATCAAAGACACAAGTTACCATTTCCGCCACGAATTAAAACAACGTCATCTGGTTAAACGCACGTTCATTTATTTCAATGCCCAAATACTCTTTTAGTTGATTTTGAACGAACCCCGTCAAGTCAACCAATTCAACATTTGGCAGAACTGCCCATTCTTTTAAATCCTGTATGAATGAATACCCCAAGGCTTTAACATTTTCGAAACTAATTGCAACCCGTTCACCTTTCTGCATCCGCTTTTTAATTTCATGCCCCTTGGCCATATACAAATCATTTAAGTAAACTTTCACTTTTTACTTCTCCCTTCGCAACCAATGCTTTTCAAGTAGTCCAATACAAATCCGTTTCCACTTTTAACGCGTTCGCAGTTCTCGACAAAATGCTTATGGGGAATCGATTTTCTTCCACCTTCTAGCGATTGTTCCCACCATTTTTCTAAGTCGGAAAATTGAAGGATGTAAATTTCTTCGTGTTTTTTTGTGAATTGAATGAGCAGAAATGCCGCCGCCCCCTTTTCGTGCCAGGAGCGGAGCAATTCATATTGGTGATCAATGATGTTGGATAAGGGAAACGATGTGTCGGAACTCGTTTCTTTCACATCGAATATAAGCGCCTTCCCCTGATAAATTCCGACATAGTCTACCCATTCACCTCGCAACAGCTTTCCAGTAACAGTTCCGCGGTTGTTTCTCGTAATTTGTACAGGTGTAGGTATTTTTTTAACATCCGCAAGCCCTTTGTTACGATATTGATTGTTAGTCATGTCAATCAAACGCTCCAATTGCTTTCCTAAATTCGCTTTTGACCTGTCATATATTTTCCTCATAATGCCCTCCTAAAGTTCGTCATAAATCGTCACCTGGTTCCGCTCGAATTCTTCTTTAAGGATTTCTGCGGGATCCGGAAGTGATGCTCCCATCTTTTTTAAAAGCGCCGATAATTCTTCACTGCATTTCGCGCGCTTAAATAAATCTGAAATGCTGTTCACTGATTCAAGCGCCCTTCCGAAACTATTAGTTAAAGACTTCAATCTTTTTTCAAAGTCATCAATTGCATTTTCCACCACTACGTTCAATGTTTCTCCTCCCCCTTTTACGTCCTCCGCCTTACCTTCAATTTTTTCTCGCTGCTGATCTGCTGGTAAACGAGATAAATCATAAGCGGCAGTAATGCTGATGTTTCCCTCTTTAAATTCTTCTTTTAGTTCGGGAAGCAACTTTTTATTGATGCTGTCCATCCGCCCAACCTGTGATGATGATACGCCCATCATATCCGCAACGATTTGCCGCGTTCTTCCAGTAAATTTAAAGCCGCTTGCCTTCAAATCTTTTAACAAGACTTGCAACCGTTCAGATTGATAGACTTTTTCATAGTCCGTCAATTCTCGGGCTGTCGAGTTAGCAAGAATCAGTTGCAACTCCGCCTGAACATCGTCAACTGTTTTAATAACCTTGCAAGGAACACGCTTGTACAACTCATTGCCTTCTGCGTGTAATTCCTTCATTGCTTTCAGTCGGCGGTGACCGCTTATCACTTCATAGCCGCCATTCGCCAATCGCACCAGTAAGTTTTGTTGCAATCCCATTAACTCAATGCTGCCTTTTAGCTCCGAAACATCTTGCACCGTATATTTATTCATTTCAGATGGACGTATTTTTTCGATGGGAATCAGTTCGACTTTAAACGCCATGCTCTCCGATTCTTTTGATTTATCGTTAAGCAATTGACTTAAATTAAACTTTGACATTTCTTCACCCGCCTTTTTCCATGTTTAAATAAATGTGCCCGAAACTAGCACATTTTTAGATATTCATTTACCAAATTCTCGTAATCTTCACCTGCTGTAGACTTTCGGTAGTCTAATAAAGGCTTTCCGGCAAATGTCGTTTCATCGACTTTGACTGTTTTACGGATCATAGTATTAAAAAGTGGATAAGGCGTTGATGATGCCAAGTATTCACTCCCTTGCATATTTACGCCTGTACGCTGATACATCGTGATAAAGCAACCACGAAAAACAATGTCCTCGTTAAATTCCCTGACGTCCTCTATTTGCTCCACAAGTTGCTCCAACCCGTCAAACGCGAACTTGTCCACCTTAATCGGAACAAGCACATCATCAGATGCTACAAGTGCATTGATTACGCTCATATTGATGTCCGGCGCATTATCTATGATGAAATAGTCATATTCGTCGCGTAATGATGACAACGCTTTGTTTAAGCGCGTCTGCTGTGGTCTTGACACATCTAATAAAATCTCCTTATCTGCGCGCAATAGATTCATATTTGCGGAAATGATGTCTAAATTGTCATAAGCGGTATTTTTAATCACGCTTTTAACATCTAACCCTCGTTCTGTCAGTAGTTCCGCCATCCCCGCATCATCGTAACCGTGCACACCGAAAAACTTGGACGTGTTCCCTTGTTTATCGTTATCAATCAAAAGAACCTTCTTGCCATGATTTTTAACAAGTGTGTAGGCAATATTGATGGACGAAATTGTTTTTGCTACTCCGCCTTTTAAATTGATTATGCTTATCGTTTTCATTCATTTTTCCTCCTTTTTTTCTGGACGGGCGTTTCTGACTTACGCATTCTTACATATATGTACGCCCCACTTGTCCAGTCGCTTAACTTGGCATCCATATCGCCGTAACTATATTCTGGATACCACTTTTCAAATAATTCTTGCGCGCAAATTTCACCTGTAACAAGGCGCTCACTTCTTTTTCTAGTCATTTTAGTATCCGCCACTGTTATTTTCGGTTGCTTCATATTGCGGCTAATGGTGTACCTTTTTGTCGGCCTGTTTTTCTTGTCTTTCAAAATGTATCGAACGAGTCCTTCAAGTCCATGATCATCCGGTTGTAATTTTCTTGTTTGTACACGTCCGCCACCATTCCATAATTCTTCCGCTGCGTCTCTATCCGGGAAGTTGGTAATCATGTGGTGATGCACACGTGTTTTCTTCTCCCCTTCATCGTCAAACTCCGTCACATAAATATATTTCAACTCAAAATCTTCATGCCCATTATTTTTGAGCCATCTTTTTAAACGACGGATAAAATTTTGCATATCCCGTTTCGCTTGCTCGTGATCTGCTGGCAAATGATTATCGGAATATGTCCAAGTTGCCCACATATCTTTTTGGGTAAAGTTTGCATGAGTAAGTCTTTTCACGCGCTTGATTGTATTTTTATCATTCAATCTTTGCTGCGCTTCTCTACTTGTGTTCTTTCTCTTTCCCCTTCTTCTTGGTGGAGTTTTATATAATGGGTAAGCTTCCACCTCTAGCATGTCCCCGCTTTTAATTGTCTTCACTCTATATTGCGCTATGTTTCTATCGCGGAATAACTCTATGAGCTCCTCCGTATTCTCACCCTCACGCTCTACCTCAAATTCTTTCTCATAATCAACTGTATAAAGCCTTTTCCTCTTCGTCATACTGCTCCCCCTATTAATCAATTAAAATATCTGTCTCGTTATGGTCGTAAACTTAATACGCATTACGAGGACGTTAATTGACTAATTGCGCCGATGACGATATATTAGAGTCATACTATTTGGCAACAGTCAAATGTGAGCCGTGCTTCTGGTGAAGGTGCTACGGCGAACGCTTTAAACCTGTGGACCCGTTGTTCCTGCAACGAGTCCTTTTTATTTTTACTCATCGTCTTCATCGTCTAATTTCACGGCAGATATCGCCATTTCATGATTCCTTCTTTTAGATCGGCGTTTTACAGCCGTTGGGGTTGTTAGCCAGTGAATATAATCCTCTTGGACACCAAGAAATTCCGCACATTCTTTTCTTGTCCCCATCACAGCTAACTCACCGTTTTTGTAAACAGCATAATCACCCTTGTATCTTTTTCTTTGCACAGGTTGCGTGGACGCTTTACTTCTTGGCCAACCTGCTCTCACTCTTTGTCGGTAGACCCTGGCGCCAATCCCATTTTTTATGGCTGTTTCTATCATTTCCGTCACCCCTCGAACCACTTTATTTTCTGATATTGACGCGCGTAGCAATTCGCTTCGTCTATCCTTCCAGCTTTCAGCGATCTTTCAATGTCGCTAAATGCCTGAGTAACCATGTCGTTAGCTGTTTCTGGACTCACGATGATGTCTGCATGTCGTCTTCCGCCGATTTCGTGGATTAGCCCGTCCAACTCCCCGCGTTGCCACTTTAAGCGTTGTAAAATGTCTGCTTTCTTCAATCCTTGTACCTCCCAACGCGAAATATTTTGTCAATCGCTTCGTTAAATCTTTCCGTTCGATTGATTTCTTTTAACCTTGCATTGATTTCCTTTAATCTTGCCTGCGAACGTAATCGATTTTTCATCCAACGCTTCCGCTTGTTTTTGTTTTTCGTCATAATGCCACCTCACCATGCCTTTTCAGGCGAACGATTGGCAAAAGTGACTGTATGAACACACTCTTCATTCCAATAAATTTCAAGCATGATTGTTTTTTCGTTAAGAATGAAAAACTTCTCGCTTTGCGTTCTGCCTTTTCGCTGATCTGAATTAAAACAAGCGAAAACTTCATCTTCCAGCACTTGAAAATCGTTGTCGTCGATGCTTCTTAATGCTTCAACCTTTGTAATTCTAAACATTTATTTCCCCTCCACCTTCACGCGGTTTCATTTTCGAGTGCATCGTTTACTTCTTTCCATAAAACGCGCAATGTCTTTGTCCCTTCTCCCCAAGCAACTAAAATGTTAAGTGCTTCATCGGGCTTGTCCTCTGCCAATTCTGCTAATTTAACCGGAAGATTGGCATTCATGTGAATTAACTCCATTGAAATCGGACTCATTTTTACACCTTCTTTCTATCAATCTAGCGTTTTGTTTATGTGATATAATCACCCTAGAAAGGCGGTGATTATTTTGACTGGTCCGATTAACGTTCAGCAAATAGCTCAAGAGATTTTCCGAGAAATAGAAAGCGTGTCCGAAGATGAATTTCAATCTTTACTAGAAGAAATGAGGGTTGCAGAAACCCAAACTGAACAACACGCTTTATTGTTTCACGGAATTCTTGATATTTCGAAAAAACATAGCGAACGCTTCGCGATTAAATTAGTTCAAAAAGTTGTCGATGAATTAAAGACTACTTCTGATTGAACCTTTCGAAATTTTTTCTAATTCTTTTACGAGTTCATTGTTTTTTGTAAGTTTGTCAGATTGGATAGCATATCCACTTAGCATTTTTCCGATTACCTCGATTTCCTCGCCGCTTTTATCTGAAGCGTTGTCGATTAGGTAATACAACAATAAAGCTATGTCGCTATCTTTTAAGCCGACCAATTGTTTCGAAGTAAGTTGAGTTGTTTCTTTCATTTCAGCCATCGTTCCAGCGATGGCTGTTTTTTTATTTTCCTCCACTCTGCTCGCCACCTTTCAAAACTAAATAGCGTTGCTACCGCCACATCAGCTATAAATTCGAATAGTTTACCAATATGCTATAATCAACCTAGAAAGCGAGGTGATTATAATGTCCCATAACGAATTAATTTCCAATCTTACTTTAAAGGCTATTGATAACATGCGATTAAGTGACGAGAGAAATAAACTAAGTACTTCGGAGTACACTGATTACGTCACCGAAAGAGTGATTGATGCTTATTTAAAAATCACAAACGCAGTGATCAATGGAGAAAAACCGGAATGATTTTTATAGGGGTGCGTTCCAGCGCACTCCTTACAATGAATCTCTAATTTCAATTAGATTTTTGACATTTTCCAGTGCCACTTTTTTTCTTCTCGATTTTAATCCCTTTAATTTCTCAAGCTCTTCCTTTATCAACACAGTCAAGATAGCTCGACACCGTTTATTTTCCTTGGCAATATCCACTTCTTTTCCCACCTTTCATTTCTTATTAGCGTTGCCACCGCCACATCAGCTATAAACGCGAATAATGTTTCATTGCTTTCGATGATTAAGCGCTATGCCCATCTTCCTCACGCTCTTTCTCAATTCTTTTGATAGCACGAGCACCCATCACCATGCTGTAAATCCCTTGCTGTTCCTCTTCATCGAATTCTTGCATAACCGCCACCATTCGGTCCCAATTCGGTTTTTCTGTAATGCTGATTAAAACATCATCCATCTTGCTCACCGCCTTTCATTTCTTATTAGCGTTGCCACCGCCTCGTAGGCTATTAAACTGAACATTTAATCTCTGTATGAATAAACTATATTACACTTTCAGAGATTAGTCAACACTTTAAACAAGTAAAACTTCACAAACAGAGAATTAAATGTTATTATTAGATTGAAAGGAGGTGTTTTTGTGGAAGAAATCAATAAACGGTTCGTTCTATTAAGAAAAGAACTTGGTTTAAGTCAAAGAGGATTAGGCGACTCTATCGGTCTATCTAACTCCGGGGTATCAAATATCGAAAACGGTATACGAAGCGTAACTGATCAACATATCAGACTTCTTCAATCTGAATTTAACGTCAATGCAGACTGGCTCCGTACAGGAGAAGGTAAAATGTTCGTCCAGTCGGAAACCTTTTCTTTTGATGAACAAGTAAAGAAAAGTAATCTAACAGAATTAGAGACGGCGATCATGCGCGGATATATGGAATTGAGTCGTGATACTAGAGAAGAAATTGTATCAATGTTAGAAGGAATCATTCTGCAACGTAAAGAAACCGCCACTACTGTCGAATTGACACCGGAGCAAGTTGCGGAAAAAGAAGCTGAAGCCTATCGCCAAGAAATATTGGCCGAATTAAAAGGGGCAACATTATCAGTTTCCGCCGAGCGAAAAGAAGATTACAACGCTTAAAAAACAAGGAATTTACTTAGTTTCAATCGATTGCAACTAAAAAGAGCGGCTTCCTCATCCGGAATGCCCGCTCTTTTTCAAAATGAAAGGAGATTATTATGAGAGTTGCCATTTATATACGGGTGTCCACAAAGCTACAGGAAGACAAATACAGCTTGCCTGCCCAGCGACTAGAGTTAACGCGTTACGCTGATTCTATGGGATGGAAGGTTGTTGGTGTTTTCGAAGATGTGGACAGTGGGACTAAATTAGACAAAGAAGGTTTAGTTTCTATGCTGTCGGTTGTCCAGGAAGGATTGGTTGATGTTGTTCTTTTTATCGAGCAAGACCGCCTTTCTCGACTCGATACTGTTGCGTGGGAATATTTAAAAGGGATTCTCCGCGAAAATAATGTGAAAATTGCCGAGCCAGGTGTTTTGACAGACCTATCTGACTCAAAAGATGAATTTATTTCCGACTTGAAAAATTTATTGGCCAGACAAGCCCGTGCGGATCTGCTGCAAAAGATGATGCGTGGGAAAAGGCAAAGAACGCGCGAAGGTAAAGTTTGGGGACGGCAGCCTGAAGAGTACATTTATGATAAAAATACGGAGGTTGTATCAATTAATGAAGAGCGCGCATGGCTTATTCCTTTCATCGACAAATTATATTTGCAGATGAGGATGAGCACAACTGCTATTGCAAAGGAATTAAATAAGCGGACGAAAACAGTAGATGGAAAACAGTGGACGGATGTGCAGGTTTACAAGAAGTTAACTCGTAAAGCATACCACGGGGTTTTAATCAAAAAATTTAAAGGCGAAACAATTATAGCAAATGATGTTTACCCGCCACTACGCACGGAAGAAACATATGATTTGATACAAGAAGAATTAAAAAAACGCAGCATTAGTTACGATGCTACCCCTCACGTCTTGCGCGGGATTTCTTTTAAATGCGCAGATTGCGGGAAAGTTTTAAGTATAAGTAAATCAATCTCATACGGGAGGCTGGAAGGACAAAAATACGAAAGTTCAATCATCAAGCACTCTCATGATG